>CALBVR010000256.1 GCA_937969565.1 uncultured Acidimicrobiales bacterium
CTTCATCTGGCCGGAGACCTTCGACCGGATCGCAGACGAGTACGACGCCCGCTTCGGTATCGACGACGTGCATCTCCGCGCCATCGGCGAACTGAACCTGCGCAACGCCAAGGACAACCCGAACGCCCAGACCCGGGGATGGGAGCTGAGCTCCGACACATGCAGTGCCGACGATCGGGTCAATCCGATCATCACCGGCCGGCTTCGCCGCAACGACGTCACGCAGATCACCGATGGTGCCGCCGCAATCATTCTCGTGTCGGATCGTTGGTTGGCCGAGCGCGGCCGGACCGGGCGGTCCACGATCGCCGGCTGGGGGCACCGCACCGTGGGCCTCGGCCTGCAATCCAAGTTCGACCGCTACGACGGCGAGACCTACGTGATGCCCCACGTGCGCGACGCGATCACCGATGCGCTGGGCCGGGCGGGCGTGGCCGACGTCGACGGCCTCGATGCGATCGAAACGCACGACTGCATGACCCCGTCGGAGTATCTGGCCATCGACCACTTTGGCATCACGGCACCAGGCGAGAGTTGGAAGGCTGTCGAAGACGGATCGCTCGAACGTGACGGACGCATCCCGATGAACCCCAGCGGCGGCCTGATCGGCGGCGGTCACCCAGTCGGCGCCACCGGCGCCCGCATGCTCCTCGACGCGACCAAGCAGGTGTCGGGCACGGCCGGCGACTATCAGGTCGACGGTGCCCGGCGTGCCGCCACCTTGAACATCGGCGGTTCGATGGCGACGACGGCCTGCTTCGTCGTCGAGTCGGCCTGAACCGACCATGACCGGGGTCCACATCTACGACGCGGTTCGCTCGCCGCGGACGAAGGGCCGGCCCGGCGGTGCCCTGGCCACGGTCCGGCCACACGAGCTCGTGGGACAGCTGATCGACGCACTGCGGGATCGCACCTCCTCCGACGCTGTCGATGCAGCCGACGGCCTGCACCTCAGCTGTGTCGGTCAGGTCGGCGCGCAGGGAGGAAACCTGGCGCTGGTGGCGAAGTTGGAAGGGGGCCTTCCTGACGCCTGCGCCACTCGAACCATCAACAACTATTGCGTCGGTGGCATCACCGCAATCGCGTCCGGTGTCGGGGCCATCGCATCCGGTCAGGCCGAGCTCGTCCTCGCCGGCGGTGTCGAGATGATGTCGCAGGTTGCCTTTCTCGCCGACGACGCCAGCCTCTACACCGACCCCGAGGTCGCTGCGAAGTTCCGATGGGCGCCGGTCGGTGTGTCCGCCGACCATCTCGCCGTCGCCGACGGCATCGAGCGCGCCGAGCTCGACCGGCGCGCCCTCGAATCCCATCGCCGTGCTGCCGAGGCCTGGGACGCCGGTCGCTACGATCGGCAGGTCGTGCCCATCACCACGCCCGACGGCACCGTCGTCGATCGCGATGAGACCGTGAAGGCCGACTTCACCGCCGAGAAGCTGGAGTCGCTCGACCCGGTGTTCGAGGCGCTGGGTCGAGCACAGTACGACGAAGTGCTCTCCGGTTCAGCCGAACCCATCGACCATCGGCACACCATCGCGCACTGCCCGCCGATTGCCGACGGCGCGTCGCTCCTCCTGCTCGGCTCGGCCGCTGCGGGTGAACGATTCGGCCTGACTCCGCTGGCGCACATCGACGCCGTTGCCGAGGCGGGTGGTGATGCGGTCGTGCAGCTCGATGCAGGGGAGCGGGCGATGCGGTCGGTGCTCGAGCGGTGCAACGCCTCGCTCGATGAGATGGACGTCATCGAGTTCATGGAGTCGTTCGCCGCCGTACCCGCGCGCTTCCACCGCACGCATCGGGTCGATGCAGACAAGGTGAACCCGAACGGTGGACACCTCGCCATGGGGCACCCGATGGGCGCCACCGGGGCGATTCTCGCCACGGCGCTCACGCACGAGCTCATTCGGATCGACGGCGCACGCGGCATCGCCGTCGCCACCGGCGGGTCCGGCACCGGGGCGGCGTTGATCGTCTCGCGCTGAGCCGACTACAGGGGTGCCCGCAGATGGTGCTGCGGGTTGGCCGCCTCCATCGCCGACGCAATCTCGAGCAACTGGCGTTCGTGACCGCGCCGGGCGACGAGCTGCAGGCCGACGGGTCGCCCGTCGCCGGTGAAGCCCGCGGGAATCGAGATGGCCGGGCAGTCGGTCGGTGTGATCATGCAGACGGCCATCATCCACCCGAGGTAGTCCCGCATCTCCACGCCGTTCACGTGGGTCGGATACTCGGTCTCCACCGGGAACGCGGCAACGGCAGCCACCGGCAGCGCCAGAACGTCGTACCGGTCGAAGAACGCCGTCATGCGCCGATGCAGCTCCGCCTTGTGGGCCTCGGCCGCCAACACGTCGGGCAACGTCAGCGTCTGGCCATAGGCGATGTTCTCGCGGACGGTCGCCTTGATCAGCTCGTGCTGTTCCTCCGGAATCTGCCACCCGGCACCCGCGTACCCCATGCCCCGCAGCACCCGGAAGACGAGCTCGGCGTGCTCCATCTCGGGGTGGTCCTCGGCAAACGTGCCGCCGGCTGCCGTTACGGTCTGTGCCGCCGTGCGACAGATCGCCAGGAGCTCCGGATCGCACTCGAACAGGCCGCCGAGCGTGCCACCCCAGGCGACGGAGGCGTCGGTCGTGGTCGGTAGCGGCGGTGCGAACGCAGCGCCCGGCTCCGGTAGCGAGCGTGGGTCTCGGGGATCCGGTCCGGCGAGCGCCGTCATCAGCAGCGCCGTGTCGGCAACCGTGCGCCCCATCGGCCCGCTCACACCGAGTCGAAGATGCGTGGTCTGAGCGTCGGGAACGGCGACCCGCCCGACGCTCGGTCGCAGCCCGACCACGTTGCACATGTGCGCGGGGTTGCGGAGCGATCCGCCCAGGTCGCTCCCGTCGGCGATCGGCAGCATGTGGGCGGCCAACGCCGCGGCCGCGCCGCCGCTACTGCCCCCGGCCGTGCGCCCGAGGTCCCACGGGTTGCGAGTCACGCCGAAGACCTCGTTGAACGTGTGGGAGCCGGTACCGAACTCCGGCGTGTTGGTCTTGCCCACGATGATCGCACCCGCGGCTCGCAACTTCGCGGCGACATGGCCGTCGCGCACAACGGCTTGATCGCTGGTGACCAGCGACCCAGCTCGCGTCGGAAGGCCGGCCACGTCCTCGAGATCCTTCACGGCGATCGGCAGGCCGTGCAGCGGACCGACCGGCTCCATGGCGTCAGCCGCGGCAGCGTCGGCGAGAACATCGGCGCGGTCACGTCGCAGGATGATCGCGTTGACGTCGCCGTTGACTGCATCGATCCGATCGAGGAACGCGGTGACCACATCGACGGACGTCAACTCGCGGTTGCGGATCGCCGCAGCCAGGTCGACGGCGGATCGGTAGATCAACTCATCCATCGCCAGAGTGTAGAGACCGCGGCGACCCCCACCCGAAGGCAGCGAACGGCCCGAATTTGGGCGGCCGGCAAGGAAAGCTCCGGAGATCTGCAACACAACACGTCATCTCTGCGCCGTAGGCAATGATGGAGAACGTGCTGAGAAACCAGCTTCGCAGAAGGGGTACCAGCACGCTCGACGCGCTGTTCCGAGCGGAATACGCACCGATGGTCCGGCTGGCGTACACGCTCGTCGGAAACAACGCGGAGGCCGAGGAGCTCGTGCAGGACAGTTTCGCCGAGGTGCATCGCCGCCTGGGTGAGATTCGCGAGCCAGGGGCGTACCTGAGGACCTGCGTCGTGAGCCGTTGCCGGTCGCTTCTTCGACGGCGGCGAGTGATGCAGCAACACCCACCGGAACCACCGGACGACCTGCCTGGTGGCGCCGGCGAGCTCTGGGACGTTCTCTCTGAGTTGCCGGAGGACCAGCGGGTGGCCGTTGTACTCCGGTATTACGGCCAATACCGGGCATCCGAGATCGCACAGATCATGGACATGCCCGGGGCAACGGTTCGATCACACATCAAGCGCGGGCTGGCGACTCTTCGAAGGGAGCTCAACGCATGACGAAATTCGATGATCGGCTCCGCGTAGACCTCGAGCACGTCGCAGAACGAGCAACTCCATCACCAATCACAGCGTGGGACGCAATCCAAGCCCGGATCGCGGATCAGGCGGACCAACCACAGATGGAGATCACCATGTTGCAGCCAGACATCAGAGACGACCGACGCGTGAACGCAAAGCTGCTCGCAGCCGTGGCGGCAGCGGTCGTTCTTCTCGCCGGACTCAGCTTCATGCTGTTCGCCGGCGGCGATTCGAACTCACTCGACGTGACAGACACCGATGTCACCACGACGGTGCCTGCGCCGACCACGACGCTCGTCGTGTCGACCACGGAGGTACCGGCGGAAGCCACCGGCGACGCTGCTGCCGTGCAGGTCGCCTTCGACTTCCTGGGCGCACGCTCCATCTATGACGGCGAAGCGGCCGGAGCACTGATCGCGCCGGATGCGCAGATCTTCGACAGGCAGCTCGTTGGCGAGGAAGGCGAGACCGACTTCTTGTCCGTCGATGAGATCGACTTTGTTGCCAATGCCGACTTCGAGCGGGTGACCGGCGTCGAATTCGACGACGTCCAATGCGAGGCCACAGAACCCGGCCGGGTGACGTGCACCTTCGGCTGGGAGAACGACGTAAGTCGATCGACCGGCGACGGGCAGTACACGGACATCGTCATGCGCTTCGAAGTGGGTGATGGGCTCATCACAAGGATCGATCACAGCTTCGTCGCACTACCGGTTCGAAGCCCCGGTGCTGACGTGGTCCACGTCTACTGGACGTGGTCGGACTGGCTGATTGCCAATCACGCGGACGATGTCGCTGAGATGATGAATGCGAACATCGTGCCGCTTCGCACGGCGGAAACCATCGATCGGTGGGAGCAGTACACGGCCGAGTTTGTCACCGAGGCTCTGGTGCCGATGGCGGTCACCAACGCGGAGGAGGACGGCGAACTCGTCGCCTTCTCCGAACCTGGCAGCTCGGGCGAGCGGGTGCGTTCCATCTTGCCGTTCTCCATGGATCTGGCTGTCGTTCCAGGACCTGGACAGGAGGCCGACGGTTCGACATGGATGCAGGTGCTTTCTGCCGATGCCCGCGACCTGAATGGATGGGTGGACACAGCGTCATTGATCGCGGTCGAGGGTGAGATCGAACAACCGAGGCCGCTCTTCGAAATGGCGTCATCCGTTCGGAACGCGCTGCTCCAGCCCATGCCGGCCAACCGGCTCGCGGACCGGACCGACGAAGTTCGGGTGTCGATCGATGGCCCTCTCGATGCGAGTGACCCCGTCTACCAGGCCCAGGACCTCAGCACGTCGGCCGTCGTTGCTGCGGTCATCGAGGAGTTCGGGGCCACGAACGCGCTGTTGGCGACCGATCGCATCTCGATCAACACACCGATCAGAACGACAGAGAACCAGGACACGATTGCCGCGCTGTTTCCCGAGGCGACAGTCGTCGAGCTTCACTACAGCGGAGACGCAGGCGACGAAGACGCGACATGGGAAAGCGTGCTCATGATCCTCGTGCCAAACCTGAACGTCGGGACCACCGCGACGGACATCGTGGAGGACAGCACCCAGTTCAAGATCGCTGCGCTTGCCCTCTTCACTGCCACATCGTGAGCGCGTCGGGCCGCTGACCGGTCGAGCATTCCGTTCGCGATGTCGAACGGTTGCAGTTCCGGGTTGGGATCCTTCAAGTCGATGCTGCGAGACTCGGCGCATGGCCGATCTGTCCGCTACCGAGTTCTCCACCGCACTCCTCGTGTTTCGGGTGATCTTCGGCTTCGTCTTCGCACTCCATGGCTGGGGCAAGGTCAAGGGCGGCATCGGAGGCACTGCCGGCTGGTTCGATTCGATGGGCATGAAGCCGGGCAAGCTCCACGCCTGGGCCGCGGCGATCACCGAGATGGGAACCGGCGTGCTGATCATGCTCGGTTTCCTCACACCGTTCGCGGCCGCAGGCATGGTTGGCGTGATGGTGGTGGCGGGCTGGACGGTGCATCGCAACAACGGCTTCATGATCGTCAAGGACGGCTGGGAGTACACGTTCATCGTGGCAACGACGGCGATCTTCATCGCCTGGCTCGGCCCGGGCGAATACTCGCTCGACCACGCCTTCGGTTTCGCAGAGTCGCTGAACGGCTGGACCGGGCTGTTGATCGCCGACCTGTTGGGCGGGGCCGCTGGAATCGCAACTCTTGCGATCTTCTACCGGCCTCCGGCGGCCGAGAGCTGACGATGACGACGCCGTCCACCACCCCGACGGCTGTTCTCGAATTCCTGCACGACACGTCCTTCGACGACCTGCCCGCCGAGGCGGTCGCCTCGGCGCACCGGTGGTTGCTCGACCTGCTCGGCGTTGCGGCCGCGGGCACGACGACCGATCTCTCAGCCATCATTCGGTCGCACGTCGTCGAACACTTTGCGGCCGGGGGCCGATCCGCTTCGCTGCTGTTCGACGGCCGACCCGTGAGCCCTGCCGGTGCTGCGCTTGCGAACGGTATGACCATCGACTCGATCGATGCGCACGACGGCCACAACCTCACCAAGGGCCACACGGGATGTCACCAGCTGCCAGCGCTCCTGGCTCTTGCGCAGGCCGAGGGCGAGATGGACACGAAGTCGTTCGTTTCGGCGCTCGTGGTCGGCTACGAGTTCGCCACCCGCGCCGGGATCGCGCTGCATGCGTCGGCATGCGACTACCACACGTCTGGCGCGTGGGGAGCAGTTGGCTGTGCCGGCCTGGGTGCTCGACTGCTCGGGCTGGACCACGAGCGAACGTTCGAGGCGCTCGGCATCGCCGAGTACCACGGGCCTCGCAGTCAGATGATGCGGGTGATCGACCATCCCACGATGCTGAAGGACGGCAGCGGTTGGGGTGCGATGGCCGGAGTGTCCGCCGCGTACCTGGCCGCCGACGGCTTCACCGGGGCACCCGCCGTGACCGTCAATGATCCGGCGCTGGACCACCTCTGGTCCGACCTCGGTTCGCACTGGATCATCGGCGATCAGTACTACAAGCCGCATCCGGTCTGCCGTTGGGCCCAGCCATCGGTCGAGGCAGCGTTGACGCTGCGACGGGTGCACGGAATCACGGGTGCCGACGTGGACCGGGTGGAAGTGGCCACGTTCCACGAAGCGGCCCGGCTCGCAACTGCGTTGCCGGCGACGACGGAACATGCCCAGTACAGCCTTCCGTTTCCGGTGGCCGCTGCGCTCGTGCGAGGTCGGCTCGGTGCGGAGGAGATCACCACAGGCTTGACGGACGAGGACATCAGATCGTTGTCGAGTCGGGTGGTGATCACCGAGGACGAGGTCCACAACGATGAGTTCCCGGCGCGTCGATTCGCTCGAGTGACGCTGCAGTTGCGAGATGGTCGACGGCTCACGTCGGAGGACACGGAGCCGCGCGGTGATCCTCGTGGCGACTTGGCGGTCGGCGACGACGAGGTCCGCGTGAAGTTCCGCGAACTCGCCGGACCGGTGCTGGGTTCAGATCGCGCCGCGGCCATCGAACACACCGTCGGCACGCTCCTCGACACCGGCCTCGCTCCACTCCTCGCCCAGATCCTCCCGACCCCCTGAAAGTGCCTGGCACCTTCGGTCGTTACGTTGCCGACCAGCCGAAGATGCCGAGGGATTCGCCTTTCGTCGGAACGACCTCGAGCCGTTCCACGGACAACCCCGTGAGGTCAGCAAGCCGATCGCCCTCCTCGGCGGGCCAGCCGATCAACGCACGGTTCGCATAGGTGGCCACCTGCTGTCCGAACCGTTCGACCATGTCGGGAGAAGACAGCGTCAGGTCGTCAGCGGCGCCCACCTCGTACGGCGGGTTCACGACGATCAGATCGAACCACTCGCCCCAAACCGGTTCGAACAGATCGCCGGCCCGCACCTCCACGTCGAGTCCCTTGAGGTTCTTTGTTGCGTCCTTCACCGCCCGCTCGCTGATGTCGGTCGCCACGACCATTCGAGCGACGCGGGTCAGCGCAGCGGCAAGCACACCGGTGCCCGTACCGAGATCGAGCACCTTCGCCCGCTCGGGCAGCATCGGTTGGGCGATGTCCGCAAGCGCGTCGGCGAACGCGAGCCCCGACAGGTGCTTCTTGGGATCGAACACGCCTCGATGGACGACGAAGGTCCGCCCCTGGCTCTGGAAGTTTCGCTTGAGGAGCAGGTTCAGTCCTCGTCGGTGAAGCTGACGAGAATCGCCGCGTTGGCAATGACCATCAGATCCACACCGTTCGGTGCCGGCACATCCAGGCCGCCTGCCATCGGTGTGACCGTGACCGTCCCATACGGGACCTCCGCAGCGATCGCATCGACGTCGACCTCGTCCGGCTTCTGGACGGCGACCCGAACCTCGATCTGCATCTGCTCTTTGGTCTTGCCTGCGGCTTGGAAGAAGTTGAGGCTGCTGTGGCGCAACGCATCGAAGACGGCCCGACGCCCAGCCTTGGTGTAGTCGCCGCCATGGACGTCAACGCCCATACCCATTTCCGTGAGCCAACGTGTGGAGGTCATGGCAGTCACGGTAGCGGCGCGACAGCGTCTAGTCGGACTCGGCGGGCGGGTTGAGCAGCTCCTCCAAACGCGCCGCGATCGTCTCGTAGCTTTCGGGCGATCGTCCGAAACCCGCATCGATGTGGGCATCGTTTCCCTTGTCCGAAAGGTCAGCGATGTACATCACCTTTGTCTCGGTCTGCATGGCGTCGTCGCTCAACTTCGGGATGGCGTCGTGGGGTGGAATCACGTGGCCGCCCCAGAAGGTCCGCGTGCGGAGATCGGATTTGCGTCGAGTGAACCGAGCGTCCGGTCGGTCGATTCGATGGGTCGTGATCAGGTTCCGCACCTCCACCTCGTTCTCATCCATGAAGACGCCGAGACGGACGAGCCGCCACACGGCCGGGACGGCAACTGCGAGCGCGGAGAGCGAGGTGGCGGTGTCCCAGGCAACCAACGAACGGGCGATGATGAGCAGGGCGACGCCCACCGCGATCTTGGCGAGGAGGGGTGGGCCGAGGATCTTGATCTTGGTCATGCCAAACGAAACCTATTGCCTGGAAGTCCGCTGCACACGAGCCTCGGTTCACAGGCGGGGAGTAGGGTCGCAGACATGGACCACGACCCCCACATGATCAGCGATCAGGCCTCGCTCCGTGCGATGTACGGCGAGTCGGCAGTGGAGGCGAAGAAGGTGCCAGAGCTGACGCCGTCCACCGTTGCGGCCCTGGACCTGGCCCCGTTCTTCGTACTGTCGACCGCGGATGCGAACGGCCGCTGTGACGCAAGCCCCCGTGGCGGACCACCAGGGCTCATTCAGATCCTCGACGATTCCACGGTTGCCTTCCCGGACCTCCCGGGCAACCGTCTGATCGATTCGCTGCAGAACATCGTCGACAACCCACACCTCGGAATGCTCGTGATCACGCCCGGCAAAGACGACACGATCAGAATCGATGGCCGCGCGCACCTGACGACAGACCCGGAGATCCTGGCCCGCTGGGACGGTGTGGTGCGCAAGGCAAAGCTTGCCGTCGTCGTGTCGATCGACGCCGTGTTCGTCCATTGCGCGCTCGCCTTCCGGCGCAGCGAGCTGTGGGACCCGAGGACCTGGCCGGACTACGAGTCAACTCCCGACCTGATCGAGTTGTTCAGCGAGATGACCGGCTTGGACATGGATGTGAATGACTCGCGCGCATCACTCGAGAACGAGTACACGCAGACCCTCGCGGAGGAACGCGCCGAGCAATGACGACTGCCGAAGGCGGGACGGCGTCGCCGACGCGGCTGTCGCTGGCGGACTTCGCCACCATGTCCATCACCTTCTTCTCGCTCGGCGTGACGCTGCAGGTGGTGCTGATCGACACGGGAACGTCGCCGCTTCGTGCGTTCGTTGCGTCGTCCGTCATCTTCTCGGCCACATCACAGTTCGCCTATCTGGCGGTTCGGGACGCGGGCGGCGGCGACTGGGCGGCAATTCTTGCGGGACTCGTCGTCGCGACACGATTCGGCATCCTTGCGGTCAGTCTCAGCCGCAAGCTTCCCGAAGGGACGATGCGTCGAGCGTTGGCGGCCGTCAACGCGTTCGATCCGAACGTTGCTGTTGCGGTGCAACAGCCGACGGCGGAGACCGCCGAGCGGGAGTTCTGGAGGACCACAGCCGGAATGATGCTCGGCTGGTTCATCGGCATCGCCGTGGGAACGTGGCTGGGGGATGTGCTGGGCGACACGCAACGGCTGGGTTTGGACGCCGTGTTCCCGGCAGCGCTGCTGGCGATCATCGGCAACCTCCTGCGATCGCCGGACGGCCGCATCGCCGGACTCGCCGGCGGAGTGCTCTGCCTCGTTCTCCTCCCGTTCGTTCCCGCCGGCCTTCCCATCATCCTGAGCCTCTTCGGGGTGCTCATCGCGGTGGTCATCGTGAAGGAGCCGGGCCGATGACCGTTCTGGCCATCGTGGCTCTGACGATCGGAGTGTGGGGTCAACGGCTCGCCGGAGCCTTCGTCGTCGGTCCGCTGTTGGATCGTCGGCCGGCCTTTGCCCGCGCGGCCGGGCTGATCCCTGCGGCGGTCGTGATGGCGGTGATCGTACAGCTCACCGTTGCCAACGGTCGCGAGCTCGTCGCGGACGCTCGGCTTGCCGGAGTTGCTGCCGCGGCGGTGCTCGTGTGGCGGCGAGCGCCGTTCATCGTGGTGGTGCTGACCGCAGCGGCCGTGACCGCGCTCATCAGAGCGCTCTGATCCGAGCCTCAGGCTCAGGCGATGACGGAGAACGTCCGTCGCACCGCTTCGATCCACGAATCGACCTCGGGCGCCTTCGCGATTTCGGTCTTGCCGAGCCGCACGATCACCAGGTCCCGTTGCGGGTCGACAAGGATGCGCTGCGTCTCGTATCCGGCGGCGTAGAAGACCGACTCGTCGGGCGGCCAGATCCACCAGTGCGCGCCGTAGCCGACCCCTTCGTCGTTGCGAGCCTGCATCGTCCGGGCATGGTCCACCCATCCTTCGGGAAGCAGACGTGAGCCATCCCACACACCGTCGCGCAGGTACAGAAGGCCGATCTTGGCGAAGTCTCGGGCCGTCGCATGCAGGTAGGACGAACCCACCCAAGTGCCGCGTTCGTCGAACGTGAGCTGCGCGTTCATACCGAGCGGTTGGAACAGGCGACTCTGCGCCCACGCATCGAACGTGTCGCCTCGGCCCACGAGGTCACCGAGGATTCCCGTCAGCAGATTCGTGGTGCCGCTCGAGTAGTTGAAGCGGGTACCCGCAGGAGCCTCGGCCGGAAGTTCGGCGACGTAGGCGGCCATGTCGTGGCGCCCTTCGCCGAAGAGCATTTCGAGGCAGTGGCTCGTGGCGTCGTCCACGTAGTCCTCGACGAAGGTCGTGCCGGACACCATGTGGAGCAGCTGCTCGATGGTGATGTCGTGGCGGGGATCGTCGCCGTCCGACCACTCCGGAACCGGTGCGCGGTCGTTCAGGGTGAGGACGCCGTCCGCAACCAGCAGACCGACCATCGCCTGGGTGATGCTCTTTGCCATCGACCACGAGATCAGGGTCTCATCGACGCCGGCGGTCGGCCCGTAGCGTTCATCCACGATCTGGCCGCCCTGGACGGTGACGAACGCGAGCGACTGCCCGAGCGGTCCGGACTCGTCGAGGTTTCCATTCGGAGCGAACACCGCGTCCAGCAGCTCCCGACGAACGGTTGCCTCGCCGATATCGGACGCGGTCGCGGGCCATCCGTCGGTGGGCCATGGTGTTTCGGACGCCTGCGTCGGCAGCGGCACGGTGGGCGGAACGGGATCGAACACCTGCATGTGTGTCTCCTCAACGAATCGTTGCGCACCCTAGCAAGCGCCCGAGGCTCCGGAATGTGGTATTTCACGTCGTCGCAGCCGCCGATGGTGAGCGAGACGAACGGCGTTCCACCCGCCATCGCGAACGTCGTCGTACCTTCGCTCTCGAGGAGGGACGGTGAGCGACACCTGGGTGGCGCCCGGCTGGTGGCTGGCCAGCGATGGGCGGTGGTACCCGCCGGCAGCGGCGGAACGTGAAACGGGCGGGGCCGAGCCGGCGCACCCCGAACAGAATCTTGGCGCGCCCGTGATCCTCGACCTTCGATCGAGCGAGCCCACGGTCGAACTCGTGGGACAGTCCGCGCTGGCACCACCACCGATCCCCGCGTCTGCCGGACAGACATCGTCCGACAGTCATCCGGGGGAGGGCCGCGGCACCCGTTGGGGTGGCCATCGACGGATCGCTCCGCCGATCGGGACCAGCCCGGCTGACTAGTGGATCGGCGACTGCGGTCGCCGGCTCAGATCAGGGGCGACGGAAACGTCCGCGCGTCTTGTCCTTCTTCGCGTAGGAGGCAACGAACCAGTCCGAGCCATCCTTGGGGGTGAGGCGCTCTTCCTTCGTCGTTTCGCCGATCACGTCGGCAACGCGAAGGCCACCGTCGGAGCGAGGCTCTGGCTCGGGAGTCGGAGCGGGTGCGGGAGAAGGCTCCGTCGGCTCGACCCGCTCGCCGGAGGAGAAGGTGAGGGGCGGCGCACCAGTGCCACCTTCGAGCTCGGCGATGCGGCCGTTCGCCTCATCGAGAAGGGCCCGAAGTGACTGAATCTCGCGGGTGTTCTGTTCGAGCGCAGCGACCATGTTCGTGACCGAGTCCGACAGCGTGCTTTCGGTCGAGGCGGTCTCGTCGAGGCGGGCCTCCACGGCGGACAGGCGTTGGGCGTCGAGCGGATTCGCCGGAGCGAGACCGAGTTCGCCGCTGGGCTTTGCCGCGAGCGAGACGATCGTGGTCTCGAGGTGTTCCAGGCGGGCGTCGGTGTTTCCGTTGCCGGCCTCGGCGGCGGTGATGCGTTCGTCGAGGGCAGCGTTGGTGGACTGCTGCTCGTCCGTTGCAGCCATGTTCGCCTGCTCGAGCTCGCCCAATCGGACGGCCTGGCCTTCGAGCTCGACCTGGATCGCCTTCACCAGATCGGTCTGGAGAACCCGCAGGTTCTCGGAGAAGTGCTGGGATTCGATGGCGATGCTCGTGGCGCTGTTCGCCGCTTCATCGATGGACTGCACACGCTCTTCGAGCGCTGCGAGTGCCTCGACGGTACTCGTGTCGTCCGCTTGCTCCGTGAGGAGCTGTCGCGCCTCGGCGACCTGGGCGGCAAGTTCTTCCTCGATCGCGCTGACCTTTGTGGCCATCGCCTGCTCGGTTCCCTCGAGCTTGGCGGCGAGTTCGGTCTGCGATTCCTGTTGTTGGTCGGCGAGAAGTTCGCGGGCTTCCTTGATGCGTTCGGCCAGACGATTCTCGGACGCGTCGACCCGTTCGTCGACGAGTGCATCGACCGCATCGGCCTTTTGCTGGACCGCGGCGACCTGCTCCTGGACAGCGTCCAGCTGTCCCAACCGTTCCTCGGTGGCAGCGACCCGTTCGGCAACCTCGGCAGTCGCTTCGCCGGCGTGCGCTTCGACCTCGTCGAGTCGCGAGTGGGCGTTGTCGACCCGGGCATTCATGCCATCGAGCTGACCGGTGAGTTCATCGGTGTTGGTGGCTGCAGCAACGTCGTCGAGGCGGGCCTGAACGTCGTTGATTCGGCCGTCGATCTCGTTGACGCGGCCATCGACCTCGCCCACGCGAACGTCGACTTCGCCGAGGCGGCCGTCGGTGTGGTCAACCCGGCCGTTGAGGTCGCCGATGTGGCCGGCGACATCGTCGTTGTGACCCGTGAGCTCGTCGATTCGAGCGTGGGTGTCGTTCACGCGGTTGTCGACGTGGTCGATGCGTCCGCTGAGTTCGTCGGTGTTGGCGACCTCGTCGATGCGGCCATGGACGCCCTGCAGCTGATCGCTGAGTTCGTCCACACGGCCGGCGACACCGTCGAGGCGCTGGTCGGTCGAGTCGACCCGGTTGTCGAACGCGGACACGACGTCGATACCGGGAAGTTCACCGATCCGGGAGTCGAGGTCGATGACGCGCTGGTCGAGGGCGTTCAACGCTTCGTTGGAAGCACCGGAATCGAGGTCGGCCATGTTGGCCTGCAGGCGTTCCTCAGCCTGCTGGACCTGTGCAGCGAGCTGTTCGCGCGCTTCGGCGACGTCGGCGGCGAGGTTGTTCTCGACCTCGGCGACCTGACTCTCGAGCACACCGCGGACTTCGCCGACCTGTGCTGCGAGCTGGGACTCGGCGGCGCCGACCTGGGCGCGGAGGCCCTCCTCGTTCTCCACCAACCGCGAGGAGAGCTCGTCGAGCCGGACAAACGCCTGCTCGAGGTAGCTCATCAGCTGGTTGACTTCTTCGCTGTCGCGAACCCGTCCGGACTCCACGGATGCCATTCGCGAATCCAACGAAAGCAGCGTCTCGTTACTCACGGTTGATTCCACGGCGGGCGCGGTCGCCTGCTGCTCCAGGCGTTTGCTCGTCTGTCCGATGAGCGAACGAAGATCGACGACCTCCTGGGCGAGCTGCTCGGTTCGATCGTCCGTCTCCGCGGCGGCGCTGCTCTGGCCGGTGGCCAGACGCGTTTCCACCTCCAGCAGCCGGGCGTTCATCGCCTGGAGCTGAGACGAGAGCTCAAGCACGCGTCCGTCGGTGCTTGCTCGTTGGGTATCGAGGGTGATGGAGCGGGCCACCGTGCGAGCAGAAGTGATGTCACTTGACATCTCTGGCCAGAGCGGGGCGGGCTCATCCGTGACTGATTCGTTGTCCATCTATCTCACCGGTCGTCGGAGGGTCTACGCAGATCTGTCGGCTCGGGGGGAGGCGACATTAGGCCGAACGCATCACTCCGGGATTCGGTTGCCGGGGAGGACGGCCCAGACCACCGAGGGTGAGATTTCAGGCGAGTCGTTCGCAGCTGGGTCGTGCGACGTCGTTGCCCGCGCCGCCGACGCAGGTGTCGGTTCCTCGGCCGCCGAACATGGTGTCGTTCCCATCGTCGCCGTAGTGGCGGTCGTTGCCGCCTCCACCCTGGAGGATGTCGTTTCCACCCTTGCCCGTGAGTGCGTCGCGGCCGGGTCCGCCGATGAGCGTGTCGTCACCGCCGCCACCGACCACGCGGTCGCGTTGCGTCCCGCCGTCGAGGTGGTCCTTGCCGTTCCGTCCAAGGAGGAGGTCACGTCCGTCGTCGCCGAAGATCCGATCGTTCCCCGTGCCGCCGATCAGTCGATCGTTTCCGTCGCCACCGCAGATGATGTCGTTGCCGCCGAGGCCATCGATGGTGTCGTTGCCTCCGCCGCCGACGATCACGTCGGCGCCGTCGGTTCCGACGAGACGGTCGGCGCCGTTCGTGCCAACGATCGTTGCCCGGCGCCCGTCGCACGTGCTGAGCGGGTTTGCGTCGTCGAACCGAATCGTCTGGAAGAACGGGTCTTGGGCCAGTTCCCGGGCAGCCTGCAGTGCGGTGCTGCTGGTGTCGAGCCACCATTCGCACTCGGTTCCCTGCACGGTGTCTTCGTGGTTGTCGTGGAAGTAGAGGATGGCGGCGAACCGGTCCCTGAATTCGCCCTGCTTCATCAACGACCGGACATCACGAAGCCATTGGGCCTTCTCGCCCGGTCCCCCTTCGGCGGATCCGAACTCCGGCAGCACGAGCAACTTGTCGGGGTGCTGGCGGGACCATTCGAGGAACGGCGTGATGGTGTCTTCGAGCGATTCCCACTGTTCGTTCGGGTTCCCGCGGCATTCGTTCCAGTTGTACGGATCGGCACCGAGGAAGTCGACGTAGGCGTCGCCTGGATACCAGAGGTCGGCGCGGCGACGATCGTTCGGATCGATACGTGCGACCTCGAAGCTCCACGAGGTCATGGTCCAGATCCACTTGACGTTGGCTCCTTCGTCCGCGAAGACGCCGTGGAGCCGACGCCACGCATCGATGAAGTCGTCGTCGGTGCCGAGCCCTTGGTTGAACGCTGCTTCGGGCTCGTGGCTGAAGACCACCCAGACGTCTCCGTCGATACGTTTGGCCGACTCGGCCAAATCGACCATCTGGCCGTGGATCGTGGATCCGGTGGGAGCGTCGGCGATCTCGCGCCAGGTGAGCTTCCGTCCGTCGGCACGACGGGTGTTGATCCCGGCGACCACGATCCGGCCTCCCTCGGATGCCCAACGGTTGAAGTTGCTGTCGATCGGGGTGTCGAAACGCTGGAAGGACCGGACGATCGGAAGTGTCGTTCCAAGATCCCGTTCGAGAGCTTCGATGGCTGCCTGGGCGTTCTGATTTCCCCGGGGCTGGGCATAGGCCCCGAAGAGCACGCCCGAGTCGAGCGCGTTGGCCGGTCGAGCTGAGGTGGACAACATCGAGCCGAGCAGGCCACACACCAGCATCACCAGGAGAGCGATGCGGTGTGTCGGACGGGGGATGGGGGGAGTGTGCACGGCTGCCGATGATAGATCGTCGTCATGGAATCGTCACATAGGGGCCCACTATCTCTCATATCGCGTTCGTGGGGGACGTGAATGTCCCGGAATGTGGTGCGGCTGGAGAATTCTTCGAGATGCGAAGAATTTTCGGGAGACGGGGAAATCACCGAACGTCGGAAGAGCTCGAGCTGCTCATCGCTGAACGTGGTCGAGTCGTGGACGTCTGCCGCGAGACCACGAAATCGGGGCACTCGAGCGGATCAAGAGCACGCAGAGTGAAATTGAATTGCTTCGACGGCCTGTTCCAGCATGCTCGCCATGGTCCCACAACTGGCTCTGGTCGACTGGGTGGCGCTCGTCATCGCCGCCGTCCTCCTCGCAG
>CALBVR010000257.1 GCA_937969565.1 uncultured Acidimicrobiales bacterium
AGCAGGACCTCGTCGACGCCATGATGTGGGGCACCGGCGGGCTTCCAGGGCTCGGCCAGCTCGACAACGTGCAGGTCGTCGGCCCGTCGAACAGCGAGCATCGATCGGGGATGATCTCGTTCACCATCGACGGTCACGACAGCCTGGCCGTCGTCGACGAGCTCAACGCCGACGGCGTCCGAACACATGCCCGAAAGCGTGACTACTACTCGGCCGGCGTTCTCGAGCCGCTCGGCCTCGAGAACTGTGTGCGTGCGTCGGCCAGTCATTACAACACCCGCAGCGAGGTCGAGCAGATGTTGGCAACGGTCAACCGGCTGGCCGGTTCCTGACGCCCATGGCCCGCCGAGGCAATCGCAACCGACCCGCACCCCCTCCGATCCCCGCCGTGACACCCGCGCCCGATGGGGGCGCGTTTCGTCCACTCAGCGACGCCGATCGCGATGCGCTGACGAACCACGCATTCGACATGCTCGAGCATGTCGGAATGGCCGACGCTCCCCAGCGGTACATCGACCTCCTGATGAACGCCGGCGCCAAGCGGAGGAGCGACGGCAGGGTGCTGCTTCCCCGACCGATGGTCGAGGCCGCCCTGCAGCGGGCACCGTCGACCGTCGAGCTGCCGGGCTTCGTCGAAGATCGGGGCGTCTCGATCGGCGGGAAGGGCGTGCACATCGGCACCGGAGGGGCTGCTGTACGCGTGCTCGACGCCACGACCGGTTCGTACCGTGACTCCCAATTGCAGGATCTCTGGACGATGATGCGGGTGCTCGACGAGCTTCCGAACATCCACTACGGACTCCGCCCTCTGGTGGCCCGTGACCTCGAAGACCCGCTGGAACTCGATCTGAACACCGCCTTCGCCGTGACCGCGGCGACGGCGAAGCCCACCGGCGTGAGCTTCACCTCTGCGGACACCGTCGACCCCGTCGTGGACATGTTCGACCGAGCGCTCGGAGGGGAGGGCCGGTTCGCCGCCCAGCCGTTCTCCATGGCGGTCGTCGTCCACGTGGTACCACCGCTGCGCTTCTCTCCCGAGGGGTGCGAGATCATGGAGCGGGCCATCCAGCGGGGAATGATCGTCCAGACGTGTTCCGCCGGCCAGGCGGGCGCAACCTCGCCACCGTCGCTCGCCGGTTCCCTGGCGCAGGGACTTGCCGAGATACTCGCCGGGGTCGTCCTCGCCGACGCCATCAAGCCCGGACACCCCTGCATCCACGCATTCATGCCGTTCGTCTCCGACCTTCGCACCGGAGCGATGACCGGAGGGAGCGGAGAGGCAGCCGTCATCAGCGCCGCCGCCGCTCAGCTGCTCAGCGACCTCAACATCCCGCACGCGGTCTCCGCCGGCATCACCGAGGCCAAGGCTGCGGACAACCAGGCCGGCTACGAGAAGGGGTACACGGTCTCGCTTGCGGCGCACGCCGGTGCGGACATGGTGCAGCTTTCGGTCGGCATGCTCGGCTCCATCATGGTGGCGAGCCCCGAGAGTCTCGTGATCGACAGCGACATGTGCGGCGCGATCCTTCGATCGGTTCGGGGCGTCGAGGTCGACACGTCGTATCTGGACCTGGCGATCATCGAAGAGGTCGTTTCCGGCGAAGGTCACTATCTCGGCACGGCCCAGACCCTGGAACTGATGCGTAGCGAGTACGTGTATCCCGAACTCGGCGACCGTCAATCGGTCGACGAGTGGGTGTCCGCTGGCGAGCCGAGCCTCTGGGACCGGGCCCACCAACGCGTGAACGAGATCCTCGCGGCCGGACGGCCAGACCATCTCGATCCGGTCAACGAAGCGGCCATTCGAGCCGCGTTCCCGATCCATCTTGAGGAGACAACGTGAGTGAACGGTTCGAGATCGTCGTGATCGGTGGCGGTGCCGTCGGCGCGTCGATTCAATGGCATCTCGCCACGGCCGGTCGTACCGATTCGGTGCTGGTGGAGAAGCACGAACTCACCGCCGGCTCCACCTGGCACGCCGCCGGCAACGTCCCCACGTTCTCCAACAGCTGGCTCGGCCAGCGGGCGGGAAACTACGCATGGGAGACCTATTCGAAGCTCGCCGATGACCCCGACGATCCGATCACATATCGCCACACCAAGGCATTCTGGCCGGGCCACACCCCCGACCGGATCGATCACTTTCACCATCTCGTGGCGATCGCCACGGGGCTCGGCTTCGATCTTGAGATCGTGTCTCCGGCAGAGATGGAGGCGATGCACCCGTACTGGTCCGACGACGGCACTGTGATCGCCGGCCTGCTCGACCCGTATGAGGGAGACATCGACCCGAGTGGGCTGACTCAATCGTTGGCTCGTCGCTCCCGCGCGATGGGTGCAGACGTGTGGCGCCACACACGCGTGGTCGGAATCGACTCGGTCGACGGCGGCGATGCCCGTTGGCGGGTCCACGTGGAGCGGAAGGGGCAGGCGGAGACGATCGACTGCGACATCGTGATCAACGCGGCCGGCTTCTATGGGGCCGAAATCTCGGCGATGGCAGGGATCGAGGTGCCGCTCGCCGTCCTCGAACACCAATACCTGGTGACCGGTGCGGTTCCCGAACTGGTGGAGAACACCGAGGTCTTCCCGCTCGTCCGCGACCCGGAGATCATGTTCTACCTTCGTCGCGAGAACGATCGCCTGCTTTTCGGCAACTACGGCCACGAAGGGCGCACGGTCTGGGAGGACGGCAAGCCCGACGTGTTCGACGCGTCGCTGTTCGCCCCGGACGACGAAGGCATCGCCGAGATCGCCGAGTTGGCGATGGCGCACGTGCCGCTTCTCGGCGAGGTGGGCATCGCCGAGTTCGTCAACGGACCGATCACGTACACCCCGGACATGAACCCGCTGATCGGCCCTGCCCCAGGCGTCGAGGGCTTCTATCAAGCGGTCGGCGTGCAGATCGGCATCACCCACGCGGCAGCGGCCGGCAAGGTACTGACGGAAATGATCACCGGCGGCGACACCGAATGGGACGTGTGGTCATGGGACCCCCGCAGGTTCGGCGCCTGGGCGCTGGCCGGCAGCGGTCGGGACTCGTATGCGAACACCCGCGTCCGCGAGATGTACGAACATCAATATGGGGCACCATTCCCGCATCGCATGTGGAACTCCGCTCGCCCGGTGCAGCAAACGCCCCTCTACGACACGCTCGCCGAGAAGGGCGCACGATTCGGCCAGATCGCCGGCTGGGAGCGGGCCTTCTGGTTCGGTGCCGACGAGTACGCCCACGAGACCCTGAGCTACCGGGACGAGCACTGGCACGAGGCCGTCGCCGAGGAGTGTTGGGCCGTCCGCGACCACGTGGGCGTGATGGACCACGGCGGCTTCACCCGATGCGAGATCTCCGGGCCCGGAGCCGCCGACTTCCTCGACAAGATGATCTGCACGCGCCTTCCCGGCGTTGGACGCGTGCGCCTGTCGTATCTCCTTCGCCCCAACGGCACGGTGTGGAGCGAAGCCACAATCGGCCGATTCGCCGAAGATCGCTTCCTGTGGCTCGGGCCAACCGCCGCACGCGAACGAGACTTCGACTGGCTTCAACAACATCTTCCTGCCGACGGATCCGTTCGGCTGTCGATCGCTACCGAACGCACGTCGACGCTGATGGTGATGGGGCCGAAGTCCCGCGACCTGCTGTCTCGCCTCACCGATGCCGACTTGTCCAAACAGGCGGCGCCATGGATGTCGCTGCGCGAGGTCGAGATCGCCGGCGTGATGGTGACTGCGCTGCGAGTGAGCTTCGTCGGCGAGCTCGGTTGGGAGTTGCACGTCGACGACGCCGACCTCGTTGCGCTGTATCAGTCCATCCAGGAAGCGGGGGCCGATCTCGGCCTTCGAGACTTCGGCTCGTATGCGCTGAACGCCATGCGGGTGGAGAAGGGTTACCACGGGTGGGGGAGCGAGTTCGGCGTGGAGTACACCCCGTTCGATGTCGGCCTGGATCGATTCCTCGATCTGGACAAGCCGGACTTCATCGGCCGCGACGCCGCGCGTGCGATGGCCGACCAACCTCCGGGATGGAGCTACGGCGTGTGGACCGTGGACACCGCAACGATGCCCGGTCCGGCAGGCGATCCGCCGCCGTCTGCCCCGATCCGAGTCGACGGTGAAGCCGTCGGCTTCGTGACGTCGGCGTCGATGGGGTTCCGCACAGGCGAACGCATCTGCCTCGGCTACGTCGAGGGCCGTCACGCAGCGACGGCCGACGGTTTCACGATCGACGGCTACGGAGCGGACCTCCCCGCCAAGCGTCACGAACACGGCATCTACGACCCGGATCACGAGCGCCCGAGAGGCTGAAAGGACGACGACGATGCGAGTGGTGCAGTTCGGGCTGGGAACGATGGGGCTGCCGATGGCGCGAACGCTGGACGACGCCGGCATCGACCTGGTTGCCACCGACGTCTCAGCGGCGGCACGCGAGGCCTTCGGCGCGGCAGGTGGCGCTGCTCCACCACCCACCGAGGTGGACGTCTCGACCGCTGACGTCGTCCTGACGATGCTTCCCGAAGGTGAACATGTGGCGGCGGTCCACGCGTCGGTTCGTGACGACGTCGCCGACGGAACCGTGTTTCTGGACTGCTCGACGATCGATGTCGAAACGACGGCTGCACTCCACGCTGCGGCATCCGAACGAGGCCTCGAGCTCGTGGACGCACCGGTATCGGGCGGACCCGAGGGCGCCGCTGCGGGCACGCTCAGCTTCATGGTCGGAGGATGTGACGACGCCGTCGAACGCATTCGACCGCTGCTCGACACGCTCGGGTCGCGTGTCACGACGTTCGGCCCCACTGGAATGGGTCAGGCGGCAAAGGCCTGTCACAACATGATCGTGGGCATCACGGGTCTGGCCGTCTTCGAGGGGTTCGCGTTGGCTGACGCTCTCGGCCTCGATGCGTCCGCGTTTCACGCGCTGTGTTCGAACGCGGCCGCCGCCTGCTGGACGCTCGACAATCGGTGCCCGGTTCCCGACGTTGTCGATGACGCGCCGTCGTCCAATGGCTACGAGCCCGGCTTCGCTGCTCGTCTCATGGCGAAGGACCTCCGACTGGCGCAAGCCGCTGCCGCCTCCGTCTCAGTCGAAACCTCGTTCGGCCGCCAAGCGGCAGAACGCTTCACCGAATTCGCCGAGGCCGGCAACGGCAACCTCGACTACTCCGCCCTCTATCGCACACTGCTTCCAGGAGACGACTCGTGACCGACCTGCTTCCAATCAGCCTGCCAACCGACGGTCTCGCAGGCTGCTTCATCGATGGGGCCTGGCACCGGCCCGCGGACACGCTCGACGTGGAGAACCCGTCGCGACGTGAAACGATCACCGCCGTCGGCAAGGGCGGCGCAGCCGAGATCGATGCTGCAGTTGCGGCGGCCCGCCGAGCGCTCCCCGAATGGCGGGCGCGGCCGGCAAGCGAGCGCGGTGCGCTCCTCGCCGAGCTCGGCCGCCGGCTCTCCGCCAACCACGAGGAGGTCGCGCGGCTGCTCGCGGCCGAGACCGGCAATGCCATCCGCACCCAATCCCGCGGCGAGACCGCCGGCGCAGCAGGTGTGCTCACGTACTACGGAGGCGTGGCTGTGGAGCAGAAGGGAGAAGTGCTCCCGTTCGGACCGGGACTCTTCTCGTATTCGACCCGTGAACCCCTTGGCGTCGTCGGGTCGATCATCCCGTGGAACTCACCGTTGCAGCTTGGGTGCGGAAAGATCTCCATGGCGTTGGCCACGGGCAACACGCTGGTCCTGAAACCGGCCGAAGATGCGCCGCTGGCCATCCTCCGACTCACCGAACTCGCCGCCGACCTGTTTCCCGCTGGCGTGTTCAACGTGGTCACCGGCGTCGGCGAGGAGGCCGGCGCGGCCCTCGCTGCGCACCCGGAGGTCGACAAGCTGTCGTTCACGGGTTCCTCGGAGGTGGGTTTCTCGGTCGCCCGGCAGGCGGCCGAACGGCTGGCTCACTCGACGCTCGAACTCGGTGGAAAGAGCCCGTGCATCGTCTTCCCGGACGCCGGGGCGCCGGACCGGGTCGACGCCACGGCGCAGGGCATCGTCAACGCCATGCGCTTCGCCCGCCAGGGACAATCCTGCACCGCCGGCTCGCGACTGTTCGTTCATGAGGACGTGTGGGAGCCGGTGATGACGAAGGTCGTCGAGATTGCGGAACGGATGGTGGTGGGTGATGCGCTCGACGAGGCGGCCGACATCGGCGCAATCGTGAACGCAGAGCGGTACGAGGAAGTTCGCAACTACGTCGCCGAAGCGGAGGAGGCGGGCGCCACGTTCCTCACCGGCTCCACGCCCGTTCCCGTCGAGGATGCTTCCGCCTTTCAGCCCATCCCAACGGTGCTCTCGGATGTGGACAACGAATGGCGCATCAGTCGTGAAGAGGTGTTCGGGCCGGTGATGGTGGCCATTCCCTGGTCCGATGAGGCCGAGGTGATCGCGATGGCGAACGACACCCACTACGGCCTTGCCGCCTTCATCTTCAGCCACGACGTCAACACGATCATGCGAACCAGTGACGCGTTGGAAGCCGGTTGGATCTGGGTGAACGACGGCGGCGGGCAGATCCCTGGCATGTCGTACGGTGGCGTGAAACAGAGCGGTCAGGGTCGTGAGTACTCGATCGAAGGCGCCCTCGAGGCGTACACGTCGCGGAAGTCCGTCACCATGCGGCTCGCAACGTGAGCCCCACCGGCTCCGGTTCACCACACGACGCGTTCGGCAACCCGCTGGACCCAACGGTCGGCTACGCACGAGGCCAACTGCTGTCGTCGAGCGCAGACGAGGTCCGCCGGTTGCGTCGTGCCCAAATGGTCGCCGCAGAACGGGTTGCCGAACACGGCTTGGCATCCATCGGTGTGTTCACCGGCAACGCACGCGAGTTCCCGCTGACGGCCGACGACCTGGAGCTCGCCGAGGAGTGGATCGGGCCGGGCCGCTTCGCAGACCGGTTGCGGGCCGTCGCAATCGATCACCTCGGGGGACAGCCAACCGACGCCGCAGTGGTCACCAACCGAACCTCGGGCGGAATCGTCGCCGCCGTCTCGGCCCTCTGCGAAGGGCGACCGGTGGTTTCCGTGGTGCCGGACGGCGACCGCAGTCACGCTTCCGTCATCCGAGGATGCGCGTTGGCCGGTGTGGAACTGGTCGAGACCGGTGGAAGCGGCTCCGTACGAGATGTCATCGAGTCGACGAACCCGGCACTCGTCGTGATCACGACGGTCACGAGCACGCTTGCCCGCATGCCGGACGACCTGACGCGATCGGCGGTTGCGGCCGCTCATGACCACGGTGCAACCGTGTTCATGGATGAGGCGTATGGGGCACGGCTGCGGCCGGTGCTGCACGATGGCGCGAAGAGTCTCGAACTCGGTGGCGACCTGGCCATCACCAACACGGACAAGGCGGGCCTCAGCGGCCCGCGTGGCGGTGTGCTCGTGGGTCGTGAAGGGCCGGTTCTCGCCGTGCTTGCGCGAGCGTCGGAACTGGGAATCGAGGCCAGGGCGCCGATCGCTCTTGGGGCCGTTCGATCGCTGGAGGGATTCGCTCCGGAGCTCCTTTTGCAGGAGGCCGCAGACGGCGCCGCGGTCGCCGACGCGTTGGCCGCCAGGCTCGGCGATGAAGGACTCGTCCGCTCGGATCTGGGACCGAGCCTGGCCGAAGGCGTCGTCATGCAACGTGCCCTCGACCGTAGGGGCACAGATCACACCGACCTCGTTCCCTGTGAAGTCACCGCAGCGGTCGGAATGCTCCTGCTGCGAGACCATGGCGTACTGACGGTCAACACCCACGGACAGCCCGGTGGGCGGGTTTCGATTCGGCTCAAGCCCACTGCCGGCGCCGTCGAGGCCGTCGGTGGAGCGGTCGCACTCGCTGCGGCCGTGGACGGGGCCATCGACACCGTTGCCGCCAAACTGTCGGACCTGTCGTGGTTCGAAGCGCTGCTCTTCGGCTCGGAAGGAACCTGACCATGGATGATGCACTGCTCGCACAGATGGACGACCGGCTCGATCGGCTGGTCAACCTGGACATCGGCAATCGGGGGATCGAACCGCTGTACGTCGCAGCGAGAGCACAGCAGGGAGGTTCGCTCGTCGGAGCGGCGGCATCTGCGCTCCTCAGCGTCCCCGAGGGAGGAACCGTGGTTCTGACGACGGGTTCGGTGTCGAGGGCGTGGATCTCCGCCGAGATCGGCGAGAACGACGGGCCGTCGGGCGCGGCAGCGCTGGCCCGGGCACTCGTCCTCGCCCGACGCGCGACCGTTGTGCTCGTGGCCGAAGATGCGCTCCTCGGCCCGATGGGACGCGTGTTTCAGGCGGCCGGTTGTTCGATGGTCGATCTCGACGCTGCCCGTCGGGCAAACGCAGAGGGCAGCCTCGTCGTCGCTTCCAAGCGGTCGTTCCCACTCACCGATGACGAGGGGCCGGCGGCTGCGACCGTCCTGCTCGACGAACTCGACCCGGACCTCCTGATCTCGACCGAACGCGTCGGACGCAACGCCAACGGCGTGTATTACAACATGCGCGGTCGGGACTACGGAATGGGCCGCGCTCGAATCGATGACCTCTTCGATGAGGGCAAGCGCCGCGGCGTTCCTGTCGTGGCGATCGGCGACGGGGGCAACGAGATCGGCATGGGCAACGTTGCCGACCAGGTGAAGTCGCACGTGCCCTTCGGAGCGGACGGAAGCTGCCCGTGTGGCGGTGGTATCGGCGCTGTGTCCACGGCTGACGTGCTCGTGACCGCAGCGGTGTCCAACTGGGGCTGCACGGCCATCGCTGCCGCCATGGCGGTTCGGACCGGCGACGCCCGGCTACTCCACAGCCCGCGCGCCGAACGCCGACTGCTCGACGTGATGGTCGCCGAGGGGCTGATCAACTCCACCCACGGAATCATCGACGATCACGTCGATGGGATGGCCCCCGAAACGCATATCGCCGTCGCACAACTCTGCGATGCGATCGTTCACAAGCAACTCGCGGACTGACGCCCGCACTTTCTCAGCGACGCGTCACCTGGACCGAGAGCGTCGAATAGCCGTGTACGAACGAGGAGAAGACCCGCTCCGGCTGGTCTTGGATCTCGATTCGCTCGAACCGTTGCAGGATCTCCTCCCAGAGGACGCGTAACTGCAGTTCGGCGACCCGGCTGCCCATGCAGAAATGGATGCCGTAGCCGAACGAGAGATGCCGATCGGCGTTCGGCCGCTCGATGTCGAGCACGTGCGCGTCCTCGAACATGGCCGTGTCCTGATTGGCGGACAGATACCACATGAGCACCTGGTCGTTCTTCCGAATCTGCTTTCCACCGAACTCGACATCCCGGGTGGCGGTGCGGCGCATGTAGGCCAGCGGTGTCTGCCACCGGATGACCTCAGGCACGAAGCTTTCGAGAAGCTCTGGATTCGCCATGAGCTTGTCGTACTGCTCCGGGAACGTGTTCAGACCGTAGACGCTCCCCGTCATCGTGTTTCGCGTGGTGTCGTTGCCGCCCACGATCAACAGCAAGAGGTT
>CALBVR010000258.1 GCA_937969565.1 uncultured Acidimicrobiales bacterium
CCGACACGGGCGACGAGGACTGAGCACCGAACACGCAAGTCAAATGATCGCGGTCTCGATGAAGGGTTCGCCGGCGACGATGCGGTGATAGCCCAGCGGGGTGAGGTCGAGCGAGCGGTAGGAGCCATGGGCGATCAACTCGCTCACTCCCCTGCCGATCGCCGGTGACTGCTGGAGCCCGTGACCGGAGAATCCGCAGGCGAAAACGAAATTCTCGACCTCGTGATGTGGCCCGACGATCACGTTGTGGTCGACGGTGTTGTGGGCGTAGTGCCCTGCCCAACGGGTCGACACCTTGATCCGTTCGAACGCCGGGACCCGATGGGCGAGCACCGGCCACACCTTGTCCTCCCAGATGTTCGGGTCCATGGCGAAATCGTCGTAGGCGACCGCTGGATCATCGTCCGGGGTACACCCGGCCATGAAGGCCGTTCCCTCGGAGCGGACGTGGACGCCGGTCGGGTCGATCGTGAGCGGAAGTTGCATCCCGAGGGTCTCGGCACAATCGAACATGAACGTGTAGCGCTTGCGCGGCTCGACCGGTAGCTCGAGCCCCGCCATCTTGGCCGTCTCGACCGCCCTCGGCCCCGATGCGTTCACGACGGTGCCACAGGAGACGACCTCGCCGGACGCCAGCGTCACGCTGGTGACGGTGTCGTCGGTTCGATTGATCGCAACCACCTCGTTCTCGAGGTATTCGACGCCGTTGCGCCGCGCCATCTTCCGCCACCAGTCGAACATCGTGCCGGAGTCGAAATAGCCCTCATCGACGAGGTTGTGGCTTCCGCAGACGATGTCGTCGACGTTGTAGAACGGATAGGCCTGAGCGATCTCTTCGGGGGTCATGATGACCGTCCCGGCACCGTGTGCGGCCTGCACGGCCTGGTTGGTGCGAAGCGTCGCAGCGAACGCGTCGTCGCCGGCCAGGTACATGTAGCCGTAGTGATCCACGGCGAGCTCCGGCACCTCAGGGTCGCCGAGGTACGTCGGGAAGTCCCGCACGAAATCGGCGGCGAACTGGCTGATCGCGATGTTGAGCGGGTTGGAGAACTGCTGACGCATGCACGAGTTCGTGGCGGCGGTCGAGGTGCTCTCATAGGACAGGTCCCGATCGACGACGAGAATCGAACCGTCGAAGCCCGCCTCGGCCGACAAGAACCAGGCGGCCGACGACCCCATGATGGCGCCGCCGACGATCACGACGTCGTAGCCCGTTTGCGCGGGCGGATTCTGCTTCGTCATCGGTCTTCCCCTTCGCTGGTCACATAGCCCTGGAGGCGGTCGTTGGCGACCGCATCGGGGTCGCGCTCGGCGGGGTCGCCGAAGCCACCCCCACCTGGAAGCTCGAGCACGATCCTTCGCCCGGCTGGCACGGTTTCCTTGCCCTTGGTCGGGAACGGCGTGCCGTCGTCGAGGTAGACGGCTCCGGCTGCTCCGTCCTCGCCACCGGCACGACCGCGCGCTGGGTTGGCGACACGGTCGAACATCGCCGAGAACTCGAACTGGTATCCGTCGACCGGGCCGACCTCGAGAATCTGGCCGAGGCCGCCGCGCTGGCGACCAGCTCCACCGGAGTCGGGACGGATCTCCTTTCGCCAAACGACGATCGGGCCGATCTGTTCGGTTGCTTCCGCGCTCATCGTCATCACACCGCTCGGGAACGCCGTCGCCGTGAGCCCGTCGAGTTCGGGACGGGCGCCGCTCCCGCCCGAGTTGAACATGAGCAGCTCGACCGGCGGTCGGGGGTCTGCCGTGTCGGCAGCTCGTGCGCTGGCCTGGAAGTTCCACAGCGCACCGGCACCCTCCGCCGGGATGCGTCCGGGCAGTGCCTTTGCGATGGCGCCGAGGCAGAGGTCGGTGACGAAGTGGCCGATCACGTGGCGAACCGAGACGGGATCGGGCTCGACGGCGTTGAGAATCAAGCCGGGTGGTGCGCTCACCGTGAACGGCAACAACGACGCGTAGTTGTTCGGGAGCTCAGGGGCGAGGGCGACCAGCATGCCGTAGGTGAAGTAGGCCTGGGCGTACACGATCGGCACGTTGATGCCGAACGCGCTGACGGGCGATGTCCCGCTGAAGTCGGCGTGCATCCCTTCGTCGGTGATGGTGAGCTCGACGACGAGGTCGAGTTCGACGTCGTAGCCGTCGACCCGCATCTCGTTGCGATACACGCCCTTCGGGACGTTCTGGAGCGCTGCGAGCGTCGCCGTGCGGGTGCGGTCGAAGATGAACTCTGCGAGGTCGTCGAGACCATCCATCTCGAACTCACTCAACATGGCGAGCAGGCGCCGCCGGCCGGTCTCGTTCGAGGCCGCGAGCCCGTGAATGTCGCCGACCACCTGGTCGGCTTCCCGGACGTTGTTCCGAAGAATGCTGACGAGGTCGTCGTTGAGACGTCCCCGCTCCGCCCACTTCATGATCGGGATGCGGATGCCTTCCTCGTAGATCTCTGACGCGTCCGGGCCATAACCTCGGCCCCCGACGTCGACGACGTGAGCGGTCGACGCAAAGAACCCGACGAGCGTCGGCTGGTCGGTGTCGGTCCCGAGGAACACCGGCGTGGTGACCGTGATGTCGTGGAGATGGCCGGTGCCCTTCCACGGATCGTTGGTCAGATACACGTCGCCCGGGTAGATGCGTTCCGGGCCGATGTCGTCGATGAAATGGCCGACTGCCGCCGCCATCGTGTTGACGTGACCGGGCGTGCCAGTGACCGCCTGGGCCACGAGCCGACCGTTTCGGTCGAACACGCCGGCGGAGAGGTCGCCCGCCTCCCGCACCGAGGTGGAGAACGCCGTTCGCACGAGCGTGAGGGCCTGTTCCTCGACGATGGAGATCAGGCGATTCCACATGATCTGCTGGCCGACTTCGTTCGATCGATCGATCATGACTCGCCTCCGCTTTGCTCGGGTGTCTGCGCCCGGGTGACCCGCAGCGACCGGTCTTCCTGGACGAC
>CALBVR010000259.1 GCA_937969565.1 uncultured Acidimicrobiales bacterium
GAGGCGACCATCCAGACCATCCTCGAGTTCGCCGACCGGGCCCGTCGTGACGGACTGTTGGCACTCGAAGATTCGGTCCAGAGCCTCGACGACGAGTTCCTCCAGCGCGGCGTGCAGATGGCCGTCGACGGTACGGACCCGGAGGTCGTCCGCGAGATCCTGGAGACGGACATCGCAGCCACGACGGATCGACACAAGGTCGGGCAGGGCTTCTTCAACCGCTGCGTCGCCTACGCACCGGGCTTCGGTGTTGCCGGCACCGTGATCGGCCTGATCGACATGCTCAACAACCTGAACGATCCGTCGTCACTCGGCCCCGCCATCGGCGTGGCGTTCGCGACGACCCTCTGGGGAGTGTTCCTGGCGAACTACCTGTTCTCTCCCCTGGCCAACCGGTTGAAGACATCGTCGACCGCCGAGATCGCCTACAAGAACATGGTGCTCGAAGGCGTCATCTCCATCCAGGCCGGCGCAAGCCCACGGACGGTCGCTGATCGCCTCTCGGCATACATCGCGCCGAGCAGCCGTGAGGCGCTCGAGGGGAACAAGAGTGCCTAAGAAACACGTTTGCCCCGAACCGGAGCCGGACCTCTCGAAGGCGTGGCTGGACAGCTACGCCGATGCCATGACCCTGCTCCTCGCGTTCTTCATCCTCCTCTTTGCGTTCTCGCTGGTGGACCAGAAGAAGTTCCAGGAGTTCAAGGCCGGCGTGCACCTCGCCGCCGGAAAAGCGGCGCCGAGCCTCGATGGCGGCAACGGCATTCTGGATCTCGGCACGGGCATCTCGGCCCAGGTCGTCACCCCACCGATCCTGATCGACGGCGAGAAGGCCGACGACGTACCACCACCCAGCGAGGACATCATCGAAGACGGCCTGGGAGAGGTCGGCGAAGGCGAAGCGCCCGAGCTGTACGAACTCCTGCAGAACCGTATCGACGCCATCGGCGCCGGTGAGTTCGTCCAACTGGAACGCAACGATCGAGGCGTCGTGGTGCGCATGGACTCCAAGGTCCTCTACCAATCGGGCTCGGCCCAGATCCTTCCGGACGGTGTCACCATCCTGAATTCGATCTCACCTGTCATCGACGCGGTCGACAACCATGTCGTGATCGAAGGCCACACCGACAGTCAGCCGACGAACGGGGGTGGTGGCTTCGCCACGAACTGGGAACTTTCCAGCGCCCGAGCCGTGTCCGTGCTGCGCTACATGAACGAGTTCATGGAGATCCCGGCAATCCGGTTGTCTGCATCCGGCCACGCCGACACGCGGCCACGGGCCAGCAACGACACCGAGGACGGTCGGGCGGAGAACCGTCGGGTCGAACTCGTCGTGCTGGTCGAAGACGGTGACATCGACATCATCGAACGACTCGGCGGCGGCGTCGACGGAACCCAGACAGACCAGACGGGTGGTGAAGGCGAGCCACAGATCGTCGACATCGATCCCGACATCGACCCCTTTCCAACAGCGGATGACAACCAGCCGATCGGCTGACGAGACGAGGAAAACCCATGGCGGACAATGAAACTTCTGAGGAAGAAGAAGCGGCGGCGGCCGCGGCGAAAAAGAAGAAGATGATCGGTGGCGTCGTCGCCGCCGGTCTGATCTATCGGTTCGTCCTCTCAGGAGGAGCCGAAGAACCGGCGCCCGACGCACTCGCGGCGGTGGCGGAAGAGGAAGTGATCGTCAATGCGGAGGAGGGCGAGATCCTCGCCATCCCCGAGATGACGTTGAACCTCGCCGACACCGACGAGCTCCACTTCGCCCGTATCGGCGTCGCTGTGGTGCTCGAGCTGGAGGTCGACCCGGTCATCGCCGGCACGAAGCTCCCGATCGTCCAGGACGTCGTGGTGCAGATCGTCGGCGACATGACGTTCGACGAACTTCGGAGGCCGGGAGCGAAGGAGGAGCTGAAGGAACTCATCTCGCAACGCGCCCGCGAAGAGTTCAACACCGAGACCGTTTCGATGACCCGAATCGTCTTCACCTCCTTCGTGATGCAGTGAGCAATACAGGTCATATGTCTCATTCAGGTGCCGGTGCCTCACAACCGATGGCGGCCGGTCCGATGGAAGCACAACCCGCACGGATGTGGGTGAAGAGTCAAGGAGGACGCAGCACGTGAGTCTGCAAATCAATCAGAACGTGGCGGCAATCAACGCCCACCGGAATCTCGTCGGAAGCGACGCGATGCTGAGCAAGTCACTCGAGCGCCTCTCGTCGGGTTTCCGTATCAACCGTGCAGCCGATGATGCCGCCGGTCTCGTGAAGTCCGAGACCCTCCGGGCCGAGGTTCGCGGCAACCAGCAGGCAATCCAGAACGCCCAGGACGGCATCAGCTTCACCCAGACGGCTGAAGGCTCACTGGTCGAGGTCCATGCCATGCTGCAGCGGATGAACCAGTTGGCCGTTTCGGCAGCCAACACCGCAACCAGCGACGGCATCCCCGAGCAGGCGGAGGTCACCGAGCTCCTCGCGCAGATCGACGCCATCGGCACGAACACCAAGTTCGCCGGTCTCGACGTGTTCGACGCTGCGGTCCGTACCTTCCAGGTGGGCGCAAACGCCGGCGAGACCATCGAGGTCACGGTCGGTGCACTGAGCGCCACGACCATAGGCGTGAACGGCGTCGACCTCTCGGCAGATGCTCCCGGCGCAATCGCCACGATCGCTGCTGCGATCGACACCGTCTCCACCCTTCGTGGTGATCTCGGTGCCAAGCAGAACCGTCTCGAGTCGACGATCAACAACCTTCGGGTGAGCGTCGAGAACCTGGCGGCTTCGGAGTCTCGAATCCGTGACACGGACATGGCCCTCGAGATGAGCAACTTCACGAGAAACCAGATCATGGTCCAGGCCGGCACCTCGATGCTCGCCCAGGCCAACGCAGTACCTCAGAACATCCTCAGCCTCCTCGGCTAGGACGAGACAACCTGATCACTCCCGTCGGCGGACGGCGTGAGTGGTCCACACCAGGCGGAACGGAATGCACAACACGGCGGAAACAGTGGAGCTCACGCCCACCCAACAGCGCGAGCTCGAGCGGTACCGGAGAGATCGAATTCTCACCGCACCCCCGCACCTGCTCATCCAGTTGTTGTTGGAGCAGGCGATCGCAGACATCGACGCGGCACTCACCGAGAAGAATCCGGTCGAGCGTGCGGGTCTGATCCGGCACGCCCAGGAAGTCGTTCTGGAACTGCGCTGTTCGCTCGATCTTTCGCAGGGCGAGATCGCAACGAATCTCGACTCGCTCTACGACTGGGTGACCAACCGATGCATCGATGCATTCCTGGACCAATCACCCGAACCACTCGAGGGCGCGCGTGCCGTGTTGGTGGACATCCATGCCGGGTGGAAGGAGATCCAGTGAATTTGACTGGCTCAAGGAAGATTCAGATGGGTCCGATAGCCCAATGGTGAACCTCCGTATGAACCATCAGGGTGACGCACCCGGCGAATCGCCGCTCGACGCGCTCGCGATGCTGCTCGACCTGGAGCTCACGGCACTACGCGGACTGCAGTATCGACTCACCGTCCTGCGATTGATGTTGATCTATGGCCATCCAGAGTTCATTCACCTCGCAGCCAGCGAGCTCGGCGAGGCCAGTCTGTCGATCAGTGGAGTCGAAGGCGGCCGGCTGCAGGCTCTCCAGCGGGCTGCGGCAGAGTTGCGGGCTCCGGAGGTGACCACGGTGTCGGGTTTGGCGGCGATTGCGCCTGAACCCCATGCGGCCGTTCTGCACCGGCTCGGCGATGAGCTGGCCCAGGTGACCCGGTCGATCGATGCGCTGCGCGACGGCATCCGGAACGCATCCGAAGACGGCCAGCGGTCCGTACGCGACCTGCTCGACCTCACCAACGACGCCGATGGCGCACCATCGAGCGCCCAACCATCGTTCGTCGGGGAGCTCTGAGGACCATGTCGTTCGACGGGCTCCACATCTCTCGCAGCGGCATCGCCGCGAGCCAGCGCGCGCTCGATGTCATCGGACAGAACATCGCAAATGTGGGTACCCCCGGACACAGCCGGCTGCGGACGGATCAGGTCAGCACGGAGCGGACCGGCCCCTCCCTGACACTCGGACCCGGTGCGAACGGCACCGGTGTCAACATCGTCGGCGTGTCCCGCGTGCGTGACGCTGTCCTCGACTCGAGCCTGCGGTCCGAACTCGCGAACTCCGGCAGCGCTCAGGTGCTCGCCGACTCGCTCGCCCGGATCGAGGCATCGGTCGGCCCCCTCGATGGGAACCTCGGCGATGCCCTCACCGCGTTCTGGAACGGCTGGGAAGAGCTGAGCCTCGACCCGAATTCCGACACCGCACGCACGCTGGTGATCGACGCTTCGGAGCGGGTTGCGCAGTCCCTGCGCGACGCAGCGGGAGGTCTGGAGGATGCCCGTACCGCTGGCGCGAACGCCGCGTCCACGCTTCTCGCCGGCCAGGTCACGGCCCTGCAAGCCGTCGCAGACCTGAACGGACAGATCGCAGCACAACGTGCTGTGGGCCAAACGCCCAACGCCCTTCTTGATCAACGCGACCTCCATCTTGACTCCCTGGCAAAGACTCTCGGTGCGACCGTGCACCACCTTGAGGACGGAACGGTCAACGTCTCCGTCGGCGGGTACGAGGTCGTTCGAGGTACTCGAATGAGCACCCTGTCGATCGCGGGCACGCCGGCCTCGTTGCAGACCGGCGAGGGCGCATCTCTGGTTCCCGGCGGCGAGATCGGCGCCCATCTCGTTGGAGTCCGTTCGGTCGCCGACCAGGTCGGAGCCGAGCTCGACACACTGGCGTTGGCGCTGCGCGACGCCGTCAACACACAGCATGCGGCCGGCTTCACCGAGGCCGGTGCCGCTGGTGGCGATCTCTTCAGCGCGACGAGCGCAGCGGACTTCTCCCTGGCCGTCGGCGTGACGATCGATTCGCTCGCTGCCTCCGCCTCCGGTGCGGCCGGCGATGGCAACCACGCCCTCGAAATGGCGGCGCTTCGCACCGCGGACGCGGGCGGAGGAACGATCGACGAACAGGCACGCTCCCTCATTGGTCGCGTCGGTTCAGCAACCGCCGATGCGTCTGCCCGCGCCGAGATGAACGACACGATCCTGGGCGACCTCGAGGCCGCCCGGTCCTCCGTTTCCGGCGTGAACCTCGACGAGGAACTGACGATGCTGCTCCAGTACCAGCGGGCGTACGAGGCCTCTGCTCGCGTGCTCACCAGCGTCGACGAGATGCTCAACGTACTCATCAACCGGACCGGTCTGGTCGGACGGTAGGAGGTGACCACCCATGCGAATCTCGACTGAGCAGATCTGGCAATCCTCACTTGCCGACGTGCAGAACTCGACGGCACGACAGGCGCAGGCACAGGAGACCATCACCTCCGGCCGGCGCATCACCCGCATTTCCGACGACCCGACCGCGGCAACACGGTCGGCGGAACTGAAAGCTGCTGCTGAAGCCATCGATCAGTACACGCGAGCCGGAGAAGAAGCGGTGGCGTTCATGAACGCCCAGGACCGCACGCTCCAATCGGTCCTGAACCGACTCGGACGCATCGAGGAGCTGACGCTCGTCGCCGCCAACGACACGGTCACCCCGGAGGGGCGCGAGATTGCTGCGCTCGAGCTCGAGGAGATCCACGCTGAACTCATCGACCTCGTCAACTCCCGCCACGGTGACAAGTCGCTCTTCGGCGGGTTCCAGGACAACGTGGTGGACGACACTGCGGGCACGGTCAACTTCGTCGGCGATGCCGGCGAGGTGCTGCGACGGATCGCCAAGGACCAGGTGATGCAGGTGAACGTGGAGGGCGAGGCCGTCTTCGGATTCAGCTCCGGACGGAACCTCTTCGAAGTGATCAACGACATCGTGCTCGACGCCCGGAACGCCAACCTCGCGTCGCTCAGCGACCTCCGCCTCGTCGAGCTCGAAGCGCTCCGCCAGTCGGTGAGCAACGGACTCGGCGTCGTCGGCACTCGTACTGCGCGAGTGGAAGACACGCTGCAAACCCTCGCCACCGAACAGGACCACCTCGAGAGCGACGTCTCCGATCTCGTCGATGCGGACATCGTCCGTGCAAGCATCGAACTCTCCGAAGCCAACTTCGCATATGAGGCTGCGTTGGCCGCCACGGCTCAAATCAACCGAACCTCACTTCTCAACTATCTGTGATGACAACTACCACTAGTCTTGAGCCCATGCTCGTGGAGACGACCCGCTTCGGACCGATCGAGGTCGACGAAGAACGAATCATCTCGGTCGACGAGGGCATCCCCGGATTCCGCGACCTCCAACGATTCACGCTCGTCGACGTCGAAGGCGACCAGCCGTTCTTCTGGGTCCAGGATGTCGACGACGGCGAGCTCGCCTTTCTGGCGGTCGTGCCGTGGGACTACTTCCCGGACTACACGTTCACCCTCAGCGACGACGACGAGTTCGCACTCGGCGTCGAGTCCGTTGACGAAGTGCTCGTTTTGAGCATCGTGACGGTCGATCGGGAGAACGAGTCCGTGTCGGCGAATCTGCTTGGGCCGCTCGTGGTGAATCACCGCACTCGCCGGGCACGGCAGGTTGTCGTCCATGGCGATCACTCGACCCGAGCACCCCTGGGCCCCGTCGGCTGAACCTGGGCCGGACGGACTGCTCAGGTCGGTCCTGCTCGTGCCGATCACATAGCTGATGACCACCGAAGCCGACCTTGAGGAGACCCAGACGGGTGCTCCGCAGGACCGTCCGGAATCCCTCGCTGAGGCGTTGGGTGAGGACGGACCCGGCATCGCGGCCGAGATCGAAAGCGAACTCGGTCAACCCACGTCTCCAGCCGGCTCCGATGAAGTCGCCGAACGTCTTGGGGTGCTGTCCGATCTGGAAGTCACCGTGACCGCGCGGCTCTGCGCAACGTCCCGTCCGCTTCGCTCCGTCCTCGAACTCAACGAAGGCGCAGTGATGGACCTGGGTCGAGCCACAGACGCACCGATCGAGCTGCTCGCAAACGGCGTGGTCGTGGCCTACGGCGAAGTCGTCGCCGTCGGCAACAGCATGGGTGTTCGCATCACCAAGCTCGCCCAGAACTGAGCGAACACTGCCCGGGGCACATCCCCGAACACGGTGAACGAGTCCCGCCTCAGGCGGCGTGTTGGTGCTCCCATTGCGAGCGCAGTGTCGCAACCTTCGCCCGGACATCGTCGTCGCCTTCCACGAATTTGGCGACGGGAAAGCCCTCCAACTGGAGCAGCTGAACCGCCGTGAGCACGGACTGGGCGACCCGTCCGACGGCGAACTGCGGCTGGGCCAGGGCCGCGACCGCTTCGACGATGTTCTGTTCGAACTCCCACATGCGCAGAAGATACGTCCCGATCGAGTACCGGTCTGCGGAGAAGCGCTCCACGTCGACGCCAAGTTCTGCGTCGCGGAGAAATGCGGCGCCCAGACGTCCGGATTCGGGCGCTGGCATGAGCAGCACGCCAACGAGATGCAGCATGCCGGTCAGGAACGAGATCGCCTGGTCGGACTTGCCGGCACCGTCGATTTCGGCGACGACTCGGGCGACGGACGCAACGTTCTGCGAGTGGTTCGACAGCACCGACAGATCCACGATGCATCCCGATTCGGCCTCGTGGAACAGGCTGTTGGCCAGCACCAGACCCCGGACCATGTCGAGACCAAGGAGGTTCACCGCCTGCTCGACGGAATCGATCTCGCCCCGCAACCCGAAGAAGGCGGAGTTCACCATCCGAAGCGTCTCTGCGGTGAGGCCGACGTCGAGCTGGATCACCTCCGAGATCTCGCGAAGCGAGAAGTCCCGACGATTCGTGATCTCCACGACCCGTTGATACGTGGTCGGCAACTGCGGCAGAAACTCGATCGACTCGGTGAGTTCCCGGATGGCGGCACTCTTCGCGGCGCCGCGGTCCGTGGCGAGACGATCGATCTCGTCAGCCAAGGCCTCGGGATCGAGCGGCGCCTGAAGGCACGCATGCACCCACGGGATCGACGCACTCACGAGCTCGACCGTTGCCGTCGACGCGAGCACGAGACACAGCGGGTCGTTGGCCTTGTCGGCCATCGACTGCAGAAACGTGAAGCCGTCGGTTGCCGGGAGCACGTCCTGGCAGACGATGACCTCTGGAAGCCGATCGGTGATCGCGAGATGTCGATTGGCGTCGAGCGCGCCGCAGGCGAACGTCATGTTCCATTCGCCCCGGCGCGTGCGCGTCAAACGCTGCATCTCGTCCAAAACATCCCAGTCGTTGCCGACAAAGAGGAGGTTCAGCCCCATTCCGCCATGCTCCCGCCATCAAATACGTCTGTTTTCCATTCGGCCGGCGCGGCCCCGATTCAAGGCTTCGACACTCGGCCGCTGGTCGCCTCGGCCAGCTGATCCCAGAGATCTTCCGCTCGGTGTTCGGGGACCATCAAATGGCGCGTCACCGCGACACCCCAACCGGTGTCGACCTCTGTCGCACCGAGTGTCCGAACGATGTGCTCGACGGCTGCAGAGTCCGCATGTTCATGGGTGACGGTCACCGCAACTTCCGGTACCCACGGCACCACATGCGACCGATCCAACGCCTGAGCGGCGGCGCCGCCATACGCCCGAACGAGACCGCCCACGCCGAGTTTGGTGCCACCGAACCAGCGGCTCACGATCACCGCGGTATTGACGAGGTCGCGGCCGGTCAATTGGGCCAGAATCGGCCGGCCCGCCGACCCGCCCGGTTCCCCATCGTCGCCGGCCCGATCGATGGCCGGCTCGGCGATCCGCCACGCCCAACAATGGTGGCTGGCATCGGGCATCGAGGCAGCAAGAGCCGCGTGTTCCTGCCGGGCTGCGGCTTCGTCAGCGACCGGGATGACGGTGGCGAGAAAGCGCGATCCCTTGGTCGGCTCGGGTTCGAACTCGACCCGTGTATGCACCGTGGACGACACCGTCAGGACTTGTCGGCGGCGTACTCGATGAGTCGGGTCATCACCTCGTCCCCGGCCTTTTCGACACTGCCTGCATCGAACGGTGGCTGCGGGTCGTACTCGATCATCAGCTGCATCGCCTTGGCCGCCGTGGCATCGACCAGCAACTCGGAGAGGCGCAAGGCCATGTCGATCCCTGAGGAGACACCGGCCGCGGTGATGATGCGTTCATCGAGATGCTCGACGACACGCGTGCCGGTTGCGGTTGCGCCGTGCTGTTCCAACGTGGAGTAGGTCGACCAGTGCGTGGTCGCCTCGAGCCCGTCGAGGAGTCCGTTCGCAGCAAGGACGAGCGAGCCGGTGCAGACCGAGGTCGTGAACTTCGTGCCCGGATGTGCGGTGTCGAGCCATGCGTGAATCGGATGACTTCGATCCATGAGCTCGTTGGTACCGACGCCCCCGGGAACGACGATGACATCGGGGTTCGGTATGTCGGAAAAGCTCGCATCGGCGAGCAGACCGAGGAAGCCATTGTCCGTCCGGTACTCGCCCTTGCGTTCCCCGACGAACGTGACCGTGGCGCCCGGGAGACGCTGGAGTGTCTCGTACGGCCCGATCGCATCCAGTGCGGTCAAGCGGTCGAAGAGTGCGACGGCGATGTCCATGGGTTGTCTCCAATCAGACGAGTGGTTCGATCTCGACCATGAGGTCGGGTGCCACCGCTTCGACTCCCTGCTCCAACACTTCGGCGTCGGTTCCCCGCGCAGCGGTGAGTGTGGCGCTGGCGGTGAACATCCGGCCGCTCATCGGCGCCGGCACGATCTCCGTCTCGAGTTCCTCGATGCTGACCTTGTGAGCGGCGAGCACCTGAGCGATCTCGTGGACGATGCCGGCGTGGTCCTGACCGACCACCCGGAGGGTGAACGCTGCAACGCTGTCGTCGGGTGCAGTGATGACGGCGCGCTCTGCTCGAATGTCGAGCAGGCCGCTGGAGTCGATGGCGCGGAGGTTTTCCAGGGTTGCGTCGACGGCGTCGTCAGGGATGCGGGCGAGCACGATGCCGGCGAACTTGCCTGCGAGTTCGGCCATGTGGCTCTTCTCCCAGTTGCCGCCATTGTCCGCGATCGCACCGGCAACCGCTTCGACCAGGCCCTCCTGATCGTCGCCGATGATCGTGATGACGAGAGCTCCCATGACCAGACCGTATCGCGGGCCCTCTCCCGGGCCGCACGTGGGACCCACCCGGACCAGGGTTCGGGACGCCAGACTGGTGCGATGGACGCCTTCATTTCTCCGGACTTCGACGTACCTCGCACCATCGAGTTCACCGACTTCCGCCTCGAAGTGCTCGGCCCCGAACACAACGAACGGGATCATGCTGCGTGGAGCAGCAGCATGGAGCACATCCATGCGACCCCCGGTTTCGAAGGCCACCCCTGGCCGATGCCGATGACGCTCGAGGAGAACCTCGAAGACATGGAGATGCACGCTCGTGAGTTCGAGGCACGGACGAGCTTCACCTGGTCGATCCTCGCCGCCGACACCGACGACGTGATTGGCTGCATTTACCTTTATCCCCTGGACCCGCCGACCGAAGGTCGTGGCCGATTCCGCTCTTGGGTCACGGCCGCCTGGGCCGCCGACGACGCACCGGTTCGGGCGACGATCGCGGAGTGGTTCGACGCCACCTTTCCGATCACCGTGACCCACTGGACGCCGTCGGCGTGAGGCTCACCAAGGACGACGTGCGGCACGTTGCCGCCACCCGTGGCTGGGTGATCGTCCGGCGGTGTCCATCGTGTGGACATGAACGCTGGCGACCCGTGCTCCGAGCGGAGCGGGATTGCTGCCTGGCCCAATGTGCTTCCTGTGATCTGGTCTTCCTCAACCCTCGACCACCGAAGGCCGACGCCGACTCGGGCTACGACGCCGACCACGCCGACGGTCTCATTCCGCGGCTCGTCGCGTCCGGCCTGCTGTCCGAGGACCTCACACCCAACGCCGATCGGATGCGCCAGCGCTACGCGAAGCTGATCGAACTGACCGAGCTGCTCGAACCCGACGAACCCGTGGTCGACATCGGCTGCGGCATCGGCACGTCGACGCTCGCGTTGCGATCACAGGGAATTGCTGCGACTGGTCTGGAGATCGACCCGCACTTCGTCGAGGCGGCACAGGACCGCCTCGGCGTTGACGTGGAGCTCGGCGACGTGGAGCACCCGCGGCAGAACCGGGTTTCGATCGCCACCCTCAATTCGGTCCTCGAGCACATCGATGAGCCGGTGCCATTTCTCGACGCCATTCGCCGCAACGTGCTCGGCGCCGCCGGCGCTCTCGTCGTGACGGTCCCGAACCTCGCGTCGACGGAGTTCGTGCACCACGGCACGAAGTGGACGATCATCTCGCCGAAACACGTGAGCTACTTCACCGAGGCGACGCTCCAGTCCACGGCGGAACGCGCGGGCTTCACCGTCGAACACACCTGGGCT
>CALBVR010000260.1 GCA_937969565.1 uncultured Acidimicrobiales bacterium
GAGCTCGGTTTCATCGAGTCCGAGAGCGAGACGTGCGTCTCTTCCGTCGTTGCGGCGAAGGGCGGAAACGACCGCGATCTCTTCTATGTGAATCCCGAGACGCCAGTGCGCGACGCGGTCGAGATGATGCGGGCGAGCGGAGTCAGCCAGGTGCCGGTGGCAAAGAACGAGCCACCGTTCGCCCTCGCGGAGATCGCTGGTTCGGTCTCCGAGTTGCAGCTGATGAACGCGGCATTCGCCGACGAGAGTGTGCTCGACAAGCCGGTCGAGTCGATCATGGCCGCCCCGCTCGGAACGATCGGCATCGGTCAGTCCATCAGTGCTGCGGTCGAACTCTTCGAACACAACAACGCGCTGCTCGTCATCGACGGCGGCCGACCCCGCACCGTCATCAGCCACACCGACGTGCTGGAATTCCTTTCGCCATCTGAGGAGGCCTGACCATGTCCGAGCACAACGACGGGTTCGAGACCCGCGCCATTCACGCCGGTCAGGATCCGGAGCCGATCACCGGGGCGGTCATCACGCCCATCTTCCAGACCTCCACGTACGCGCAACCCTCCCCCGGTGACCACACTGGATACGAGTACTCCCGTACCGACAACCCGACGCGAACCGCATTGCAGGAAGCGTTGTCCAACCTCGAGGGCGCCGCACATGGCTTCGCCTTCTCGAGTGGACTCGCTGCGGAGGACACCGTGCTTCGCATCCTGCGGGCCGGAGATCACATCGTTCTCGGCAACGACGCATACGGCGGCACGTTCCGCCTGATCAGCCAGGTTGTGACGCGTGCGGGCATCACCTGGTCGGCCGCAGATCTCACCGACCCGGCAGCGCTCGATGCGAACTGGAACCCCGCCACGAAGATCGTGTGGATGGAGACGCCGACCAATCCGCTGCTCACCGTCTTCAGCATCCGCGAGATCGCGGAGGTTGCGCACAAGCACGGCGCCAAGCTGGTGGTGGACAACACCTTTGCTTCGCCGTACCTGCAGCAGCCGATCGAGCACGGCGCCGATCTCGTCATCCATTCGACGACGAAGTACATCGGTGGTCACTCCGACGTCGTTGGCGGTTTCGCCGCGACGAACGACGACGAGTGGGCGCAGGACATCAAGTACCTGCAGAACGCCGTCGGCGCCGTTCCCGGCCCGCAGGACTGCTTTCTCACCCTCCGCGGCCTCAAGACGCTGGGCGTCCGCATGGATCGCCATACAGAGAACGCAGAACGCATCGTCGACATGCTGCTCGCACATCCCAAGGTCCACACGGTGCTCTACCCGGGTCTGGATTCACATCCCGGAGCCGCCATCGTGCAGGAGCAGATGAAGGCGGGCGGTGGAATGATCTCGTTCCAGGTGACCGGCGGGATCGAAGCTGCGAAGGCGGTCACGACCAAGACGCGGCTGTTCACACTCGCCGAGTCGCTCGGTGGGATCGAGTCGTTGATCGAGCATCCCGGTGTGATGACTCACGCCTCGGCCGCCGGCTCTCCGCTCGAGGTCCCGGACGACCTTGTTCGTCTGTCCGTCGGCATCGAGACCGCCGACGATCTCCTCGCCGATCTCAACGACGCACTCGACGGAATCTGAATCTCCCGGCTTCGCCTCCAGGGCTCGGATCCCTCCCTGCGGTCGTCGACCTCGCGCCTGCTGCGCATGCGCCGCCCGACTCGGCCGGCGGAGCCGGACCGAGCCTCACTGACTCGCGCAGGTGAAGGGTCCCGGGCCGGCCACCACCGAACCCGGGACCAACAACTGCGTCTGAACTAGGGCACGTTGAGCGGATCCGGGGTGCACGCCCGATCGGTGCGCACGCCGCCGCTCCAATGCCGGATCAGGTAGGACCGGGCGCCGCTCGTCGGACTGGTGTCCACGGTCGATGTCGCGTTCGAGACCGTTGCCACCCAGCCGTCGTTGTCTCGAACGAAATACTGCGTCACCCCGTTCACCTCGGTCCAGGAGACGTTGACGTCACCGTTGGCCGTCAGCGAGACGGTGCAATCGGCGCCACCGCCACCTCCGCCGCCCACCGTGATCGGAGATGGCGTGCAGGGAACGTCGGTGCGGCCACCGACGTAGTGCCGGATGTAGTAGCTGCGATCGCCGACCACCGGTGCGGTGTCCGTGTAGCTCGTGGATCCGTTGACGGTGGCAACCCATCCGTCGTCGTCACGAACGAAGTACGTGGACGCACCGGGCACGGCCACCCAATCGAGCACGACATCGCCGGCAGCGTTGAGCGTGGCGGTGCAGGCATCGCCGCCGACGCCTGGCGTCGGGACGGTGATTGGCGAGGGTGTGCAGGTGACGTTGACGGTCGTGCCGCCCGGACGCCACCGAACCAGATAGGTGTGATCGCCCGGCTGGACGGCAGTGTCGGTCCAGCTACCGGAGCCGGCGCCGCCGGTGTGGGCCCACTTGCCGTCTCGGCGAACGAACACGTTGTCGACCTGACCGTCGGTGAAGCCGGACCACGTGACCACGGGATCATCGTTGGCGTCGAGCGCCACCGTGCAGGTGGTTGCGCCGGGAATCTCGAATGTCGAGACCATCGGGGTACTGGTGTTGCCGACCGCATCGGTCGAGAAGCCCCGCACCTCGTACTGGCCAACGGGAAGGTTGGCGACGGGAACACTCCACGCGACCGCACCGAGGCCGTTGGGGGTCACCGTCACATTGAGATCTGCCGCATTCGGCCCGAACGCCCCATTTGTCTGGAGCCACTGGTTCGTCGTGATGTTCTTGAGACGAATGGTGACATCGGCAACGGTTTCGTTGTCGCTTGCGGTGCCGGCGAGCTGTGTCGGGTTCGCCAGCACGGCGCCGTTGGCCGGGTTGGTGGTGGCGATCGACGGTGCGATCGTGTCCGCACCACCGCCGAAATCGAAGAAGCCGGAGCGGCCCGTCCGGATCTCGTTGAAGCGGTCGCCATCGTGACCGGCCAAGAGGCCCCGGTCGATCAGCGTCAGGTCGTACACGGCGACGAGGTTGTTGCTGCCCGGATCCCACGGGAGGGCCTGACCGGTGGTTGGGTCGAGGGCGGCCATCTGCTTGCGGAACACCGCGTTGTTCGGGTCGAGCACGCTCGGGTTGATGGCCGCCAGCGGGTTGTTCACGTCGCAGCCGTTGGCCTTTCCGGTCCAGGTGGAGCTGATGCCGCCGGCCGGAATCGGGTTCTTCGGTGCGCCGCAGAAGTGACCGCCGGCGTAGACGGCGGCGTCGCTCACTGCGAGCGAGAAGACGCTCGAGTACATGCGGGCGACCCAGTCGTAGCTGACCTGCGCATTGCCGCCGGTCGGGTAGCGAAGCACACTGTCGCAGTTCGGCGGGTTGTCGGCGCCCTGACCGCCGATGACGATGAAGCTGTCGTCGGGTGAGATGGCCAGATCGCGCAGGGCGTTGAGGCATTCCCGGTCACCCTGCTGACCGTTCCAGTCGATGCTCCAGTTGGTGAGCACCGCGGTGGCTCCGCTGACGTCGATCTTGACGACGGCTTCACGAACCTGCCCGTTCACGGCACGGCCGAAGTACAGCCCGAAGAGGGTGTTGCCGTCGCTCGTGAGAACGATGGTCCGGCCGTACGAAGGCGTCTTCGTCGGCAAGGTGATGTCCATCACAAAGCCCGGGTCGACCGCTCCGGTGGTTGCATCGACGGCGGCAAAGCCCACCCGGGGCGTGCCGTTGATGTCGTTGAAGTCGCCGCTCAGGAACACCTTGTCTGCTCGGACGGCCATCGACATCACTCGAGCGGAGGCATTCGCCACGAACCCGGTGTCCAAGTTGCCCTGTGCGTCGAGCTTGGCGAGCCGAAGTGGGAAGGCGCCATCCCAGTTGGTGAACAGGCCAGCCACGTACAGCCCATCGCCGTTTGCCGCGGGCTGCAGATCCCGGATCAGCTTGTTGACGGTCGGACGGAAGGCGGTGTCGAAGGCGCCCGTGTTGATGTCGTAGGCGAAGATGAACGGCTGGGTGACCACCGTGCCGTCCGGAAGCTCGACCTGTTGGAAATCACCGCCGACGAAGATCCGATTGCCCACCTGGGCATGGGCGAAGACCCTGCCATCGAGCACCACCGGGATGTCGCGTCGAACCGATTCGGGCACGACCTGCCCGGCGTGGTTGACCGCTGCATCCGCGCGGTTCGAACCGACGAGGACGATGACGACTGCCGCCAAGGTCAACGCAAGTGCGACCACCGCTGCACCGAGCGTTCGTCCGGACCGTATCTGCACGCCTGAAGCCATCAAGAGCCACCTTTCCCATCCGCCACCATCCGACGCTATCCCGCGCGCTACGTCAACGAAAGAGGAATTGATCCCACTTCTTGCGAAATATGCTAGACGGACCACCTGGTGGACGCGCTCTGTGTGATTTCAACCACAGAAGGTGGGCCCATCTGCTCATGGCGTGCCCGGCGTCACGGTGCGTACCGTGGGGATATCGCATCTGCGGAGTTGCGATCATGAACCAACGCAAGTGGGTGGCTTCGGGCGGAGCCGCCCACTTGAGGTTTTGGCCTTCAGTCGGCGCGACTGCGCGTCGACACTCCGTCGTTCATCCGCTTCCCGAAGAGGTACTGCCATGCCATTGACCGAACTGCTCGCCGACGACGACCGCCGCGACGAAATCGTCGCCGACGCCATCTCCGAGGTCGAAGCCGAAGTGGACGGCCTCAGCGGTCTCAAGGGCAAGGCGATTCAAGCCGGCTACGGCGGCTTGAAGAAGATTCGGCCCGACATGGTCAGTTCCAATCTGCACAAGCTGCTGCCTCGGATGGCTCCGGCGATGGACCCACACGTCGAGGCGGGTCAGGCCGCCGGCGATGTACCCGCACACTTCGTCGCCAACGCAGACGCGATCGCGGAGGATCTCCTCGCCGTGACCGATGCCCGCGCCGCCGAGGCAAACAACAAGGCAGCGGTCGGCGTCTACAACAAGCTCCGCAAGGGAGCGAAGGACCAGGTGGTCTCGGCCATGCCCCGAATCGGCCAATTCGTCCAACGTCATACGGCGGCGGTCTAGCTGTTGTAGCTGGGTTGGTTGTTGACGCGGCTGGCGGGTGGGCCGTCGATCGCGGTGTGGTGTCTGTGATGGTTGTAGCGATGTAGCCACGGGTCAAGCGCGTTGGCTCGTTCGGTGTCTGAGTTCCAGAGTTGGGCGTAGGCCCATTCATCGAGCAGTGTCCGGTTGAACCGCTCGACCTTGCCGTTCGTGGCGGGATGGTAGGGCTTGGTCCGGGTGTGCTCGATCCCGAGCTCGCCGCAACGCTGCTTCCAGGGGATCGATCGGTAGCCGTTGCCGTTGTCGGTCAGGATCCGTTCGATCGTGATCCCGTGATCAGCGAACCAGACGACAGCCCGGTCCAGAAACGCGACACAGTTGATGGTGTTTTCGATGCCAGCGAACTCCGAGTAGGCGAGCCTCGAGTAGGCATCGATCGCGGTGTGGATGTGGGTGTAGCCGAGGCCTTGTTTGGTCATTGACCCGTTCCGGGTTCCGGTCCGGCCATGCACCCGATGGCCGCCCCCGTCAGGGATGCGGGCGAGTTTCTTGACGTCGATGTGGACGAGTTGCCCGCAGCGGTCGGTTTCGATGCGTCGGATCACGCGTCCGGTTGGCCGATCAATCCAGGACAACCGGTTGAGGCCGTGGCGGACCAGAACGCGGTGAACAGTCGACGCGGGGACGTTCACAATGCCGGCCAGGCGGGCCGGTCCGAGCCGCTGGGATCGGCGGATCGAGATGATGCGTTGTTCGAGTTCGGGCGGGGTTTGGTGTGGGCAGGTGTGCGGTCGTGATGACCGGTCCTCGAGTCCTGCGGTTCCTTCGGCGCGGTAGCGGCGCCACCACTTGTGCGCGGTTTGTCGTGACACGTTCATTGACTCGGCGGTTGCGGTGATCGACCAGCCAGACTCGATCCGGCGGACAAGGCGAAGCCGCCCTTGTGGGGTGAGCGGGGCGTTACGGTGCATCAGAGCCTTCCTGGGGAGCGTGGTTCCTAGACAGCTCCACACTCGCTCAGGAGGCTCACCGTTCACACAGCAACGTCAACAACGTCCCAAGACACAACACCTAGGCGGCGGTTCCTGATCGCTGGCTCGCCCCCAGCCGCTGACGCCCTA
>CALBVR010000261.1 GCA_937969565.1 uncultured Acidimicrobiales bacterium
CTGGAGCGGATCTACCACCTGATCAACGGCGAATAGCAACCGAATCCAGGTCTGAATCGAACAAACGTTCGTTATTCAGCGTCTTCCGGGCTGGGTTCTGCCACCCAGGTGTTCAACGCGCGCAGCAATCCGTCGGTGAACCGGTGTTGCTGTGAACTGAGGCGTCCCGGTGGGCCGATTCGGAACAGCACGGCGGGCATGCGGGTCTCGCGGAGAACGGCCGCTCGACTGCCACCAACCGAACCCGGGACGCGCAGGGCGAGGGACAGGTTGTCCATCGCAAGTCCGGCCAGATGACGGCCGCCATAGGACGAGAAGGTGTCGGTCTCGTAGAAGAGGGCCTGACATGCGTCCGAATCCGTGACTTCCACGCCGAGATACAGCTCGGCATCGAATTGGTTGGCTGCACGAGCGTGGGTGGAGCCATTGGGGTGATGGAGCAGCAGCACACGGGCGCCCTCACGCCGCAGGGCGGCGCCCACGGCTCCGGCGGCGGTGGGGGAGACCCCCAGGTCGCCAACGACCACACGGCGGCCCACGAGGCCGGGACGGCCGTTGCGAAGCAGGTCGCGTTCGCGCACGGCAGCGACTGGGCGGGCGGCGTTGGCCGAGAGGCGAAGGCGCGTGAGCGTTGCACACGTGGTCGGGCCGGCCACGCCGTCCACGGGAAGCCCGGCGTTGCGTTGGAAATCGGCAACGGCGAGTTCGGTGTCGGCACCGAAGATGCCATCGATCCAGCCGGCGTCGAAGCCAAGGCTGCCCAACATGAACTGCAGTTCTGCCACATCGTCGCCCCGCATCATCGGGGTGCGTCGACACAGCAGGCGAGCGCCGAAATGGTGCCCGGCCTCGATGAGCGACTCCCAGGTCTCCTCATCAACGATGCCGGTGGGTTCCATGCCCCGTCGCCGCTGAAAGGCGATGACGGCATCGTGGGTCTGCTCCTCGAATCTGTCGAGGTGCACGGTTTCGACGAGGTACCCGGCGAGGGTGAGAGCAGCGTGCAGTTCGGCGACCGCGTCACCGCTCGCACCCAACGCCAGTGGTACTCGTTCGAGCGTCTCATTCACATGGATGAGACTAGGAGGCCGAACCGGACGGCGCTACGCGCCGGGTTCGAACCGAGTGTGGGATTCAGAGGTGCTCGGCGAGTTCGCCCATGAGGGCGTCCTTGGGCTTGGCACCGACGATCTTCTTGACGACCTCGCCGTCCTTGAAGAGCAGCATGGTCGGGATGCTCATGACCTCGTACTGGCGAGCCGTGTTCGGGGCCTCGTCGACGTTGAGCTTGGCGATCTTCAGATTGCCGACCTGCTCGTCGGCGATCTCGTCGAGGATCGGGGCGATCATCTTGCACGGGCCACACCATTCGGCCCAGAAGTCGACCAGTACGGGCTCGCCGTCAGCGCCGACGGTGTCGGCAAAGGTCTCGTCGGAGAGAATCGTGACGTTTTCAGAAGCCATTGCGGCCTACCTTTCGTTGTCCAGAGCTTGCAACACCTTCACGGGGTGAAGGCATTCCCATCGGCGTCTGCGGGTGTCAGTGCTCGTCGTTCTCTTCGAGCCAGCGTTCGGCTTCGAGGGCGGCTGCACAGCCGGAACCGGCCGCGGTGATGGCCTGCCGATAGTAGTCGTCCTGCACGTCGCCTGACGCGAAGACGCCGGGGATGTTGGTGGCCGTCCGGCCGGGTTGGGTGAGCAGGTAGCCGTTTTCCTTCATGTCCAGCTGACCCTCGAAGAGCGAGGTGTTCGGCCGGTGACCGATAGCGATGAAGAGGCCGGTCACATCGAGCTGACCGGTGGAACCATCGGTGGTGCTGACCGTGGTGACGCCGGCGAGCTTGTCGTCGCCCAGGTACCCGGTGACTTCAGTGTTCCAGAGGAACTCGATCTTCGGGTTTGCGAAGGCCCGTTCCTGCATGATCTTCGATGCCCGGAGTTCGTCACGACGGTGGATGATCGTGACCTTGGAGGCGAAACGGCTGAGGAAGCTGGCCTCCTCGAGGGCGGAATCGCCGCCGCCGACTACCGCAATCTCGTGGTCTCGGAAAAAGAAGCCGTCGCAGGTGGCGCAGGTGGAGAGACCGTGCCCGATCAGCTCGTTCTCACGCGGCAGTTCGAGCATGATCGATTGTGCGCCGGTGGAAACGATGACCGTTTTTGCGAGGTGCGTCGGCTCGGGGGCATCCGGGTCACCAACCCAGATCTTGAACGGACGCTCGCTGAGGTCCACCTTCGAGGCCTTCACGGTCTGGACCTCGGCGCCGAATCGCTGGGCCTGGGCCTTGAAGTTCATCATCAGCTCGGGGCCCATGATGCCGTCGGGGAAACCCGGAAAGTTCTCGACGTCGGTGGTCAGCATGAGCTGGCCTCCGGGCTGATCACTCGTGGATGATGGCTCGCCTTCGAGAACGAGGGGATCGAGGGTGGCTCGGGAGGTGTAGATCGCGGCGGTGAGGCCGGCAGGACCGGAACCGATGATCACCACATTGCGGGCGTCAGACATGGTTTCTCTCTTCGATGATGGGATCAGGCGGTGCGCTTGCGCCACAGGACCATTCCGGCGAGCGTGAAGATGCTGCCGAGAATGGCGTACACAATCCACACGTCGTTCGGAATGGCCTGATCGAGGAAGTGCACCAGACCGACCAGGAACATGATCACTGCGGGAACACCCAGAGCAAGGATCACAATTCCATAGACCAGACCCCGTGTGGCCATGGTGGCTGGCCGGGTGGTCTTGTACTTGACGTTGTCGACCAGGCCGACGATCGTGCTCGTGGCCTGCGCCGGCCAGTCGGGTGTGTCGTCGGAAGGCGTGGACATGCGTCCAATCCTAGCCAACCGGCGTGCAGTCCTCCGCGTCGAAGATGAGGATCACCTGCGACGGGTCAAACGGGTCGAATTGGACGACAACGAGCTGCGGTGGGGGAGCGAACTCACCGAGTTCCGCGAAGGCGAACTGGTCGATGTCGGGCGGCAGTTCGGGATTCAGGCAGTCGAGGTTGACCACGTCGAGGAGTTCGGGATCGGTTGGTTGGAGCACGGGGACGACGACGCCCAGATCGATGGCTTCTTCGAGGAGCAGGAGGTTGTTGGTGGCGAAGGGTTCGATCGACCGTTCGGCGGTGACGGTGGTGGTCGTGAGGGCCGTTTCGCTGTCGTCGTCCTCCATGGCGTCTTCTGCATCCATGGATTCTTCTTCCATGGCGTCGTCCTCCATGGCCTCCTCTTCTTCCATGGCCTCTTCCATGGCGTCTTCCACGGCTTCATCAGCGTCGTCGGCGGTCGCTGATTCGGCCATGGCTGTTGAATCGGCGGTGCCGAAGGACTCGGCAGTTTCTGTGGCGTCGGCCGCGTCGTCGGCTGCTTCGGTGGCAGTGTCGACGACGTCGGCGGAGTTCGAGCCGCCCACGATGCCAGTGATGACCACCGCGGAGATCAGCACGAACGCGAACGCGGCGGCGACGGCGAGCCAATTCACCTGACGACGTTTCGGTGCGGCGGCGGCCGTCTTGCGTTCGCGAGCAACGCTGAGCGAGGTGACTTCCGGCGCGGGTTGCGCTGCAGCCAGCGCCGCAGCGATCGAGGCGGCGCGTCGTTCGGGAGTGGCGGGCGCCGGCGGGGTGGCGACGAGCGCTGATGCAGCTTCGAGAGCGGTGAGCCGGCGAGCAGCGTCGGGATCGGCTTGGACAGCCGCGACGGTTTGCGGATCGGCTTCGCCGTCCAACACTGCCGAAAGCAGTTCGTCGTCAAACTCAGTGGTCATGGTCGGTTCCTTGTACGCCGCCCGTGGCGTCCTGGTTCCCATCTGGCGAAATTGATCCGATCAGATCAGCGAGCTTGCCGCGCCCTCTCGCGATACGTGACCGTACGGTGCCGGGTGCAATCTCCAACACCTCGGCGATCTGGTCGTAGTCCAGTCCGCACAAATCGCGCAGAATGACTGGCATCCGAAACTCTTCCGGCAGCTGATCGAGCCCGTCGTTGACATCCAGCCGCGCGGCGGTTGCTTCCGCCATGTTCCCGAGCGCGACGGGTTCGAAGTGCTGGTCCTCGTCGTCGAGCGAAGAGGTTGGTCGGCGCTTGTGCTTGCGGAGTTCGTCGATGGCCGCGTTCGTGGCGATCCGGTACGACCAGGTGGTGAACTTTGCCCGGCCGTCGTAGCGCTCCAGGTTCCGAACGATGGAAATCAGGGCCATCTGGGCGGCGTCATCGGCATCGGCGTGGTTGCCGACCACTCGGGCGCAGACGGCGCGGATGCGGTCGTGGTGCCGGTCCAGAAGGATCTCCAGCGAAGCCATATCGCCCGACTGCGCGGCCCGAATCAGGTCCTCGTCGTCGGACAGTGTCTGCACGCCCGGAGCTTAGCGGACCGGTGCTTGGCCGGAATTCACTCCCTTGGACCTTGTCGTGCGGACCGGGATGGTTAGTTGAGGGCCAGCTCGAAGACTTCGAGGCGGATCAGCTCCGAGTCTTCGTCAGCCTCGATCGGTTCGCCCAGATCGGTGAACCACAAGAGGACGGCGGATGCGGTCATCTGGGGGACCTCGAGGCTCGCGGTCGAATCGAGATCACCGAAGGTGGCGATCGGTTCACCCCAGTTTTCGAACACCGTTTGAATTTCGTCGGCCTCGTAGATGGTGACGGCCCAACCGGTGGCGTTGGTCTGAATGTCGATGGTGGAGACCGAGCGGCCTCCGTCGAATTCGAGCACATAGCCGACACCGGACTTGATTCGCCCGAAGTCGCGACTTGCGTAACCCTGGGTGTACCAGAACGTGTCCGGGTTGCCGTCGAGGGCTCGACCGACCGCTTCGGGATGTTCGACTCCGTCGTCGCCGAACGGATCGAACGAAATGGCGCGTATCCCATCGACGAAGTCGGGGATGGTGGTGGTCGTCGTTGTCGTGGTCGTTTCCTCAGCGGCGTCGGTCTCCACCGCATCATCGGTCGTTTCGGCGCCCTCCTCGGTGGGTGCGGCTTCCGTGTCGACCGCCTCCGTCGTGTCCGTCGACTCTTCACCGGTGGCGACGGTTGCTTCCGGTGCGGTCGTTTCGACGTCGGCGTCCGAGGTCTCGATGTTGGCGGTCGTCTCGGGTGCGTCGGTGGTGAGCTGATTGCCGATGTTTTCGCTCGCAGGACGCAGGAGCATCCACACGGTGGCCAACGCGGCGATCATGAGCACGGCGGCGACGATCGGCCACAGCACCTCGAGCCGCGACCGCTTCCGAGTCTTGGTTGGTGCGGCGGGTTCCGGTTCCGGCGCTCGCATCGGGATCGACTTCGGACGGGCCGCCTCGGGGCGGGGCGGCGAGACGATCGGGGCAGCAGGGACGTCGGCGGCGCGTGAAATGGTCGTCGCGTCGCCGCGTCGAACCGCTTGCAACGATGCCACCCACTGGGACGCGTCGAGCGGTCGATCCTGCGGATCGATCGCGAGCGCACGAGCGAGGAACTCATCCAATTCCGGCGGCAGGTCGCGGCGATGGGTGCTGGCCCGTGGCGCCGGAGTCCGGACTCGGCTCATCGCTCCCGCCAGGTCCTGCGCCGGAAATGGCACGGTGCCGCACAGCATTTCGTAGAGAACGGTCGACAGTGAGTACAGGTCGGTGCGGCCGTCGATGGGAGCGCCCTGGATCTGTTCGGGGGCCAGATACTTGACGGTTCCGACGAGGGATCCCGTCTCGGTGAAGGTCGTGTCGTCGAGGGCCTTCGCGATGCCGAAGTCGGAGAGCTTCACGCGACGATCGGGTCGAACCAGGATGTTTGCCGGCTTGATGTCCCGATGGATGATGCCGTTCTGATGGGCGTGCCCGAGGGCCTGCGCAACCTGGATGGCGACCTCGAGGCAGTCATCGATGGCGATGGATCGTCGTTGGTCGAGAATGGATCGCAGGTCACGGCCCTCGACGAGTTCCATGACGATCGCATCGGTGTCACCCGTCGTCACGGTGTCGAAGATCGAGACGATTCCGGGGTGTGTCAGCCGCGCCGCCGACTGGGCCTCGCTGCGGAAGCGGGCCAGGATCGACGGGTCCTGGGCGAGGTGCTTGTGCAGCAGCTTGACGGCGACCTGACGGCCAAGGCTGTGATCGGTGGCTTCCCAGACCTCGGCCATTCCGCCCGCGCCGATTCGCCGCAAGAGTTGGTAACGGTCGCCGAGGCGTGCGCCGTCCATCTCACTGCTTCCCGTCGATGAGCTGATCACAACCAGTGGAATGTAGTTGTGGATTCGAGTGGAGGGACTTCATCCCCCGGCGCTCAGGCGGGAACCTGGTAGGTGATGCCGATCACGCCGGGCCCGCCGTGGGTGCCGATCACGGCACCGATGACGTTTGTGCGGGCGCTCTGGGCATTTGGGAGATCGGCGACCGAAGCCAGGAACGCGTCGATGTCGTCGGCGTTCGAGTGAAGGATGGCCAGGTTTTCGACCTCGCCGGCCTGTTCGAGCTGTTCGCGTACCCAGTCGAGCGACCGCTTGCGGGTGCGCTGCTTGCCGGCAGCGACGACTTCGCCGGTGCTCAGGTCGAGGAGGGGCTTGATGGAGAGCATGGTGCCGAGGGCGGCTTGCGCTCCACCGATACGACCACCCTTCTTCAGGTTCTCGAGCGTGTTGAGCGTTGCGTAGACCCGGGTCCGATCGCGCTGCTCTTCAACGAGGGCGACGATCTCTTCGGCGCTTGCGCCATTCTTTGCGGCTTCGGCCGCCGAGAGCACGATCGATCCGAGCCCGCCGGTGACCGACTTGGAGTTCACGACGTGGACGTCGATCTCCACCTCTTCAGAGGAAGCGGCAGTTCGGGCGGACTGAATCGTGGCGGAAAGCGCTTCGGAAAGGTTGATGCACACCACCGCGGTGGCGCCATCGGCGGCCATCGAGTTGAACATCTCCATGAAGGCCCCGGGGGACGGAGCTGCGGTTTCGGGCAGATCGGTCGAGGAGGCCAGTCGACGGTAGAACTCGTCGGTCGGGAGTTCGGTGCGGTCGACGAATTCGTCGTTGCCGAAGCGAATCGACAATGGAACCATTCCGATTCCCCATGTGGCGAGTTCTTCGTCGGAGAGGTCGCAGGCGCTGTCGGTGACGATGCGGACGGTCATGAGGGCTCCCGAAGGTCGGCGTGAACGGTCAGGGTAGGGCGGGTTCGAGCGTAGCCCGCACGCCCCGTCGGTGGCGAAGCCACCACAGCACGAGAATCAACAGGGCACCCGATCCGATGACGATGCCGACACCGGAGAATGCAAAGAGCCGAACCCGGAGCTGGGAGGATCCGAGAAGGACTTCTCGATCTGGGCTGAGGATCTGCACGCGGATGGGGGAGTCACCGTTGGCTCTGGCTTCGATGGGTACTTCGATGCGGTTCTCGCCGGGTTGGAGCACGACGGCGATGTCCTTGCCGTCGGGGAAGGCGAGCTTTTCGCTGTCGAGCACGAGCGTCACGCTGATCGGAACGCTGAGCCGATTCTCGACGAGGATCGGCACGTCGGCTTCGCGTCCGGTGAGGGTGATCGTTGCCGTTTCGGGTGTGGTGACCGTCCGGTTCTTCTGCTCGTTGATCAGCTCGTAGACGCGGTCGATGTAGTCGGTTCGAGTCGCGGTCGAGTTTCGTTCGTCAGCGGAGACGAGCAACAGTTCGCGGAGCCGGCGGACGGAGTCAGGGTCGCCTTCGATGACGGTGGACCAGCTCTCGATGGCAAGTGCAGCCTGGCTGAATTCGGTTCGGAAGGAACCGAGCGGTTCCGGCTCGATCGTGCGGAGTGAGCGAAGCAGTGGCGGACTGATCGTGCCGTCGCCGGCCGAGTTGATGAGTTCGGTTCGGGCGAGTGCCTGGCGTGGGGTCGCGGAGGTGAGGATCGGAATGCGTTCCAGGCCACTCAGCAGGACGCTGAGGAAGCTGGCATTCGGTTGCCAGTCTTCCGGTGCCATCGCGACGGCGCTGCGCCGCAGCTCCGGCTGTTCGAGCGCAAGCAGGGTGAGGTCGGCCAGCATTCGGTTCGCGTTTTGGACGGGGCTGCCCGGGTCGATGAAGTGGCGTTCGAGCCGCGCGTCGGCTTCGAGGGCGGGGACTCGTCGCCCGGTCGCGGTGGAGAGGAGGAACTGTCGATCGATCGATCGACCGAACACGGCGCTGTCGAGCGGATCGAGTTGGGCCGTCGGCACGATCGCGCCCTGCGCGCCCTGATCGATCAGCCAGTCGAGTCCGTCGGCGTTGAGGTCGGGGTCGAGGACCACGACGGATCCTTCGGACGCGACGCCAAGGGTGCGTTGCGTGGTGACGATGCCGGCCGCTTGGAGCTCGCCGAGATCTGCTTCCAACCCGGCGTCGAGCCAGGCTTGTTCGCTCACGTTCACATAGGGGGTGGGAAGAAGTTCGTCCGCCTCGACCGCGGCGCGCAGTTGCTCCGTGATGGATTGGTGTCGGGGGGCGCTGGATCGTCCGAACGCGGCGAGGGATTCGGGTGCAACATCGAGGGTGACTCGGCTGTCCGGGTGGATGGTCATCGCTTCGGCGATCGTTTCGAGTCCGGGTCCTGCGGCTTCATCGAGCGCGTAGATGCCGTCGGTTCCGATCCCGTTCGGGAGGTCGATTGGGAGGATGAGAACGACTTGCAGCTGGGGAGATGACTGACCTCGAGGCAGTTCGATCAAGCTGGTGAGGATGCGGTCCGCCACCTCGCCGTTGCCGTCTTCGAGCACGATCTCGAGTGGGTAGACGCCCGCCTCGCCTTCGGTGCGAAGGATCGGTATCGGTGGTGCATCGTCTTCGGGGTCGTTCTCGGGCTCGATGGTGTCCGGTCCGACGATTGCGATCTCCAGGGAAAGCACCTCGTTGCTGGTTTCTTGCAGCGAATCGAGCGGAAGGGGTCCGACCTCGAGCAGGACGTCGTTGCCGGGAAGGGTCGCTGCCTGGTGCGCGGCTCGTGACGCCCAGGGTGCGTGGACCAGGACTCGCACGGTCGAGTTCGGGTCTGCTCCGGCGACGCGAACCTGGAGATCGAACAGCCCGCCATCATCGGCCCATGCACTCTGTGCGACGAGTTCGAGCGACCCGTTTGCCTGCGCCGCTGCCGGTGCGATGGGGAACAGTGGGGTGAGCAGGGCGATGAGGATCAGCAGCCTCGGAACGGTTCGACCGATCCGAGCTCGGCCGGTCATCGTCGGAGCTCCAGGACTTTGAGTTGGTCGGTGTCCAGTACGAAACCGAGCGATTGGTACAGGCGGGCGGCGCCTTCGTTCGACACCTGGGTGTTCACCATCATGTGGAGGGCGCGCCGCCCCATCGCCCAGGTGACGCCGTCGGTGACGAGGTGGCTGCCGATGCCCATGCCTTGCACGGCGGGATCGACGGCCAGTCGTTGGAGGAAGCTGGGTGCGCCGGCGTGGCCGGTGATCGCGTAGCCGACGACGTTGCCGTTCAGTTCGGCTACGACGTAGTGATGACTGGGTGTCGCCTTCCGTGCGGCGTCGATGCCGGCCCGATCGAGCACCCAGAACGAGTCGAAGCATTGGGCGTCGATCTCGAGGACCCGCTTCAGATCGGATCGACGAGCCGGGCGGATGACCGCAGGGCTCGATCGGTTCGGGGCGGGGGCGAAGGCGTGGCGGAGCAGATGGAGGGCCTCGAAGTCGACAAAGCCGTGATCGCGAAAGGGCAGCTGCTCGACTGGACTGAGGGCGCTGGTGACGATCGGACCGGTCGTTTCGGGCAATCGTTCAACGAGTCGATCGACTTCCTCGTGGCTGAGGCGACGCATCGGCACGATCTGCAACTCGAACGGCCCACTGGCGCGCTGGACCACACGAACTCCCCGGATGAGGCGAAGTCGGCGCTCCAACAGCATGGACGTGAGGTTACTGGCGTTTCCCCTACGCTCCGGGGGTGGCCGAGACACGCGATGCAGTGCTGGAAGAGGTCGGGCCTCTGGCCGAGCGGTTTGTCGCGGCCGGTTTCCACCTCTACCTGGTCGGTGGCATCGTCCGTGATCTGCAGCTTGGCGCCGCCTTGGACGATCTGGACCTCGACCTCACGACGGATGCCCGCCCGGCGGACATCAAGCGGTTGGTGGGGCCGATCGCGTCGGCGGTGTGGACCCAGGGCGAACGGTTCGGCACGATCGGCTGTCGGATCGACGGCCGACCGATCGAGATCACGACGCATCGAGCGGAGTGGTACGACGCCGAGTCTCGCAAGCCCGGAGTGGCGTTCGGCGACGATGTCGAGGTGGATCTGTCCCGGCGTGATTTCACGGTGAACGCGATGGCCATCGAGGTGCCGTCGGGTCGTCTCGTCGATCCGTTCGAGGGGCGGGCTGCGCTCGAGGCTCGATCCTTGGAGACCCCGATCGATCCGGAGGTCTCCTTCAGCGACGATCCGCTCCGTATCCTTCGCGCGGCTCGATTCATCGCTCGGTACTCGCTCGTTCCCGCTGAGGGCGTTTTTGCAGCGGCGCGCTCGCTGATCGATCGCCTGTCGATCGTGTCGGTCGAGCGCATTCGCGAGGAATACGACAAGTTGTTGGCGGCATCATCACCATCGGCCGGACTGCGGTTCCTCGATGATGTGGGCGCAGTTCGTTACATGTTTTCCGAGATGCCCGACGATGTGTTCGACGAGTTGGGTTCAATCCTCGATCGCAGTCCGATCGAACTGCTCGTGCGGCGATTGGTCACGTTCAGCCATGTGCCGCCGGCCGGGCGAGAAGCACAGTTGTCGTCGTTGCGATACTCCAATCAGGAGCGTCGCCAGATCCTCGCCGTCCTTCACGGGCTCGACATCGTGGCGGATCAGCTTCCCACCACGGACGAGAAGGTGCGGAGGCTGGTGCTGACCGTCGGCCATGACGACATGGCCACGCTGTTCACGCTGGCGGATCTTCGCGGTGTCACAGGTACGCAGGCGGTCCGGGCGGCGTTCATCGATCTGGCGGCTCGCGAGGATCTGACGGACCTGTCTCCGGCCATCACTGGTGGAGACATCATCCGAGCGCTCGGGGTTGCCCCGGGCCCGGCGGTCGGCGAGGCGATGTTGGCGCTGGGCGAACGCCGTCTGACAGACGGGCCGGCCTCGGCGAGCGAAGAGCTCGACTGGCTTCGTGAACGCGGCGTGGTTTGAGGAGCTGCCTCAGGTGCCGAGCTTGCGGGCCCGGACGATGAGTGATGCCGGGTGCGTGCCGTCTCCGGCGGGCTCGAGCAGCTGATCCACTCGGAAGTTGGAACGGTTCAGCTTCGTGAACACCTCACTGATGCTGCGGCGATGCGTCAGGTTGTGGCCGACGCCGATCGTCCCCTGATCTCCATAGGCGGTGGTGATGTGGGTCGGATCTTCGTCGGTGACCATCAACGCTGCCGGATGTGGAAACGTCATGAGCAGCGGACGGTCCGGCTTGAGCACCCGATGGACCTGCCGAAACACCCGGGCGAGGTCGTCGACGGCGGCGAGTGCGTGGACCGAGAGGACAGCGTCGAACACGTCGGCGCGCAGGAAGGCGAGGTCGGCATGGTCGGCGTTGTGCAGCTCGACATGCACCTCGGCGGTTTCGACGTTGGCGCGTGCTCGCGTGATCTGTTCGGCGTCCGGGTCGCAGGCGACGACCTTCGCTCCGGCGCGGGCCAAAGCAATTGCGCTGTGGCCGGCACCGGTTCCGAGTTCGAGGATTCGCAGACCGTCGACATCGCCGAGCAATTTCCGGTCGAGCCCGTGGACATCGCCCGGCCCGAGTTCGACGTGATCGGTGGGTCGGCGCTCGCCCCGAACACCGGCAGTCGTGTAGCGCATCCAGGTCTCGTCCATGGTGGGCGAGTGTAGTTGTGGCTGCTCCGTGGGTCGGGGGAGGACTCGTAGATCAGTCGAGAAGGATGGCTCGACCGGTTATCTCTACGAGATCCCGACGATCGATGCCGTCGAGGAGCGTTGCAACCGTGGCTCGGTCCGCCACCTCGAGAGTCACACGGATATTGATGCCGAGCCCGACCGATCCTTCGAGGCCGAGCGCTCGAAATCGTGCAGCCACTGCGTTGAAGGTCTCGCGCATCTCGCGGTCGGAGAAGGTCACGCGGATGACGCATGGTCGGAGGGTCTCGGTGGTGAGGAGATCACGAACAGCTTGAACTTCTTCCTCGCTGCCCTTCACTTGGAGGACGGGAAATCCCCGGGGGATTCGGCCAAGGGGGTCGTACGCATCCCTGGCGATCCAATATCCGCCGAATCGGTCGGGATTGGCGGCCCGCCACTCACCCATCGCACCACCGCGGCGAACCGCCGTGTCGTCGGTGATGCCGGAGCATGCTTCCGGGATGGTGGAACCGAATGAGGGCCGCGACGTCTGAAGCGAACCATGGTGCAAAGGGC
>CALBVR010000262.1 GCA_937969565.1 uncultured Acidimicrobiales bacterium
CTAATCGCGTTTAGGGGTCAGACCCCTCTTCGGGATCATCGGAGAGGATCCGGGGCGGGCGGGGACGACTCAGGAGCCGATCGACGTCGGTGACGAGGTCGTTCTCGACGAGACCTCGATAGCGTTCCCGACCGCCGATCTGCTTCAAGGTGAAGTCGAGCTCGAGCCATGGTTCTGGGGGACGCTCACCTCGGTACGCCGGGTAGCTCGACCACGGATAGGCCGGGAACTTCGGTCCGCAGATCGCGATCGGATTCCGATGGATGTAGCGGGTGAGCGCCGCAAGGTAGCGCTCGGTTTCGACCAGGATCGAGCCATACCGGCCACGAAACAGGGCGCCGTCACGCTCGTGCCGATCGTTGAAATGACGCGTGTACCCGCCAATCAGACGCTGCATGGCCGTATCGAGAACTGGCTCCGGCGTGCGAATCAAGACGTGAAAGTGATTCGTCATGAGGCAGTACGCGTGGACCTCAATACCGAATTGATCGACCACTTCGCCCAGCAGGGCGAGAAAGGCGAGTCGGTCGTTGGCGGTCAGAAACGTCGCCTGGCGGTTCGCACCACGGTTCATCACGTGGTGCCACGCTCCCGCATACTGCCGTCGTGGCATTCGGGGCATCGTTGTCTCCTGAGATGTGCAATCAACAGGGGAAGTGGACGCACCCTAGACCGAACCGCGCCGACAATGTCGAGCAAACGGGTCAGACCCCCGAAACGAGTTAGGAGTCTGACCCCTAATCGCGTTTAGGGGTCAGACTCCTGGGCGCGATTGGGGGTCTGACCCCGGAAGTCCCGGAAGCCACGTTGGAGTTAGCGGGTGATGTTGTCGGCGATGGCGGCGGCGGCAACCGCTTCGGCTACGGCGATCGAGACCGAACGATCGAAGACCGACGGCACGATGTTCGTCTCCGATAGCTCCGACTCCGGCAGCGCCGCCGCGATCGCATCGGCCGCCGCCAACTTCATGTTCTCCGTGATGTCCGTCGCCCGGGCATCCAACGCACCCCGGAAGATCCCCGGGAACGCCAGCACATTGTTGATCTGGTTCGGATAGTCGCTGCGCCCCGTCGCCATCACACGCACGATGCCCTCGACCTCCTCCGGCGTGATCTCCGGATCCGGATTCGCCATCGCGAACACGATCGGATCCGACGCCATCGACTCCACATCCGCAACCGACAAGACACCCGGCGCACTCACACCGAGGAACACATCGGCACCGGCCATCACGGACGACAACGAACCCTGCAGCCCCCGCTGGTTCGTGTTCTCCGCAAACCACTGCTTCGAACTGTTCAGATCCTCACGGCCGTCATACACCGCGCCACTGCGATCCACGCCGACGAGGTGCCCGACACCAGCACCGAGAAGGATCTTCCCGATCGCCACACCGGCCGCACCGACACCCGACAACACAACAGAGATGTCTTCCATCTCCTTGCCGACGATCTTCAACGCATTCCGCAGACCGGCCAGCGTCACCACGGCCGTGCCGTGCTGGTCGTCGTGGAACACCGGAATGTCGAGATGCTTCTTCAACTCCTCCTCCACGAAGAAGGCGCCCGGGGCCGCAATGTCCTCCAGGTTCACGCCACCGAACGTCGGCGCCAACCGAATGACGGTCTCGACGATCTCCTCGGGGGACGACACGTCGAGGCAGATCGGGAACGCGTCGACCCCGGCGAACTCCTTGAAGAGCAGCGCCTTGCCCTCCATCACCGGCATTGCGGCCTTGGGCCCGATGTCGCCCAAGCCGAGCACGGCCGAACCGTCGCTGACGATTGCCACGGTGTTCTTGCGGATGGTGAGATCGTCGGCCTGCGAGGAGTCCTTCGCGATCGCCGACGAGATGCGGGCCACGCCGGGGCTGTACGCCATGGACAGGTCGTCACGGTCACCGACGGGGCACAGCGGCAGCACCTCGATCTTTCCGCCGTCGTGCATCGCGAACGTGCGGTCCCACCAGTCGATCAGGTCGACGGAATCCAGATCACGAACCGCCGCCACCACGCGGTCCTGATGTGCCTCGTCGGCACAGTTCACGACGATCTCGCGCTCCAGCGTCGGCCCCTTGGCCACAAAGCCCTCGATCGCGAAGATGTTGCCGCCGGCCTCACCGATCGTCGTCGTGAGCTGGCCGAGCACTCCGGGCACGTTCTTCAGGCTGACCCGGAGGGCGATCGAATACTGGGTGGAGGTGGGGCGAGAGGTGGTCACGCCGAAAGGCTACGAAGCGCACAGCGGAACGACCATTCGAACGGCAACAACATTCCGCAAACGGCAATCCGAGCGGACGGCGCAGGGATACGATCGCCCGATGCCCACCACCGCACCCACTTTCGGCTGGCTCTCCCCGGTCATCGGCAATCGCTTCAGCGACCACAAGCCGATCGTCGTCTACCAGGCCGAGCACATCCTGCCGACCGTCAACGAGCACTTCGACTCGCTGTGGATCGCCGATCACTTCTACGGCATGGATGCCAAGACCGACCCGTTCATGGAGGCGTGGACGACGATCACGTGGTTGGCGGCGAAGTTCCCCGACCTGCAGTTGTGCCACCACGTGCTCGGCCACGGCTACCGTCCACCGGCGCTCACCGCGAAGATGGCGGCGACGCTGCAGGTGTTCTCCGGCAACCGGTTCATGCTCGGCATCGGCGCCGGGTGGCGGGGTGAGGAGTATGAGGCCTACGGCTACGACTTTCCGAAGCCGTCCGTGCGCTTCGCCCAGCTCGAGGAGGTCGTCCAGATCTGCCGCCTGATGTGGACGGAGGACTTCCCGTCGTTCACCGGCGAGCACTACTCGATCGACGAGGCGTGCGCCCCGCCGCTGCCCGAGGTCGTCCCACCCGTGTGCATCGGAGCCAACGGCGACAAGGTCGGCCTGCCGCTCACCGGGCGGGTCGCCGATGTGTGGCACGGCTTCGCACCCGACGACGACGAGTGGACCCGCAAACGCGCGATCGTGACCGCAAGCGCCGAGGCGGCCGGGCGGAACCCGGACGACATCGAGAATGCGGTCACGATCGAGAAGCCGCTGCCGGAAACCGACAGCGACTCCGCTGCGTTGCTGGACGAGATCGGCCGCCGGCATGCGCTCGGCGTCCATCACTTCGTCATGGACTTCGGTCACCCGCTCTCACCCGAACCCATCCTTCGGTTCGAGGAGCAGGTGATGCGGCCACTGCGGAGCTGACCCGCAGCTGTTCAGTCCCGGCTGGCCGGGCCCTCGTCGCGCACGGCTTCGAGGTCGGTCATCGCCGCACGGAGGCGGTCGATCCAGTCGGACTCGTTTTCCGAGACGAGGCGAACGCACCAGGCGAGCGCCTCGCTTCGGGAACGGGCAACGCCCGCATCGATGAGTGTGTCGAGCACGGCGCGGTCTTCGAGGTGCAACCGCGTCATCACCGGCACGCTGGCCGAGGTGAAGATGCGATGTTCGTCGGCGCACTGTACGGCCCAGCTCACCTTGCGGAGCCAGTGGGCTTCCGCCCGCTCCGCAATGCTGATGCGATGCTCGCGGGTGTCTTCGCGGAATGCGGCGATGCGCGCTCCGGCGGCCACGGCGACGTCGTCACCGTCGTTGAGCTTCGGTACCGCCAACGTTCCGGTGACGATGATCTCGTCCCGATCGAAGACGACGGACACCGGCTCGGTGAACCAGTCGTCGGGGAGATTGCCGGCGAACCAGGCGCTCAGTTCTTCGGTGGTGGTCGGTGTGGGTTCGACCTGCCGGCGACCGCGGCCTCGTGGTCCGCGCCCCCGTCCCGGTCCTGGTCCTCGTCCTGCTGCCATGGCGGCGGCCAACTTTCGTGCGTGGGGATGGTTGTGAATGTCGTTGGATCGCGTCACGCGATCTCCTTTCGAGAGTTTGTCATGTTGTAAGCATGTAATCAACATTACGTCCCACAACGCAACGCGCCCCGCTCTATTCCCGAATCCCCAACCATTCCTTCGCCACCCGCCAACCGGCCGACTCCGGAGCGATCAGCCGGAGATGGTCCTCGTCGACCGTTGCGCCGAACGCCTCCGAAGCCTCGGGCCATGACCCCTGGGCATACACCTCGGGCACGATGTCATCGAGCGAACCGGTCACCACCAGTACGGCAACCTCCGATGCAGGGACCGGAGCGGCAACGAGATATCGCAGCGGAACCTCCGACGGATCGCCTCCCAACAGATCGACGACAGCGCCGTTGCCCAAGCCGGTCGTCGCCGCGGCTGACAGATTCGCAATCGGCGCCAGCGCCACCACCCGATCGACCCCGACCGCCGGAACCGGCCGCGCCACCTCGTCGTCCCACGCACTTCGAGCAGCGAAGCCATCCCGGCCCGCCACCCACAAGGCCAGATGCCCGCCGGCCGAATGACCGACCACCGCGACACCGTCGAGATCGAGCGGCACCCGCTCATCGATCTCGGCCAGATGATCCACCGCAGCGGCCACATGATTGAAGGTGTGCGGCCAACCGCCGAACCGCTCCCCCGTCCGCCCGTACTCGACGTTCCACACCGCAACGCCACGTTCCACGAGGTCCACGGCCAACGGCTCCATCAACGAAAGATCGCCCCCACCCCGACGCCAGAAGCCACCGTGCAGCAACACAACCACCGGCACCGGCTCGGCACCCGGCGCATGCCCCGCCGGAAGATGCAACCGACCGAATTCGCTCGGAGCATCCCCGTACACCAGCGTCTCCACCGACGGGTCGGCGCCGACCCCACCCCCATCCGCATCTGCAGTGAGCAGACGAGCAGCGACAAACAGCAGAACCACGATCGCCGGCAGGCCGAGCCATCCCTGTCGCATGGCGAGAGCGTAGTTCGGCTGAGTTCGCTTCTGTCCAGCAGATCCGGCACCATGATCTGGTGACCGGCCGCTATGAGAGCTTCGACCGAGCGCGTTGGGCCGCCCTCAGAGCGTCGACACCGCTCACGCTCACCGACGACGATGTCGTGGAACTCCGAGGCATCAACGAACGCCTCGACCTCGACGAGGTCGTGAACGTGTACCTCCCACTCTCCCGTCTCCTCAACCTCCACGTGGCTGCGACACAGAGCCTCAACTCGGTGACCGACACCTTCCTCAGCACCAAGCGGGAATCGGTTCCGTACGTGATCGGCATCGCCGGAAGCGTGGCTGTCGGCAAGAGCACGACGGCCCGCGTTCTGCGCAAGCTGCTCTCCACCTGGCCAGACCACCCTCGGGTCGACCTGCTCACCACCGACGGATTCCTCCACCCGAATGCCGTGCTCGAATCGCGCGACCTGATGTCTCGCAAGGGCTTCCCGGAGAGTTACGACACCGGAGCGCTCGTGGAGTGCCTCCAGAAGATCAAATCCGGCCAGCCGGCAGCTGCGCCCGTCTACTCCCACCTCATCTACGACATCGTCCCCGAGGAGACGGTCACGATCGACCGACCCGACGTGCTGATCGTCGAAGGACTCAACGTGCTGCAGTCCGGTCGGGGAAGCTCCGCTTTGTTCGTGTCCGACTTCTTCGACTTCTCCATCTATGTGGACGCCGAAGAGGACCAGATTCGAACCTGGTACGTCGAACGATTCCTCACGTTGCGATCTTCCGTGTTCCAGAATCCCCAGTCCTATTTCCGCAACTATGCGGAACTGACCGAAGACGAAGCGACCGACGTCGCGATCGGCATCTGGAACGAAATCAACGCACCGAACCTGCGGGACAACATCGAGCCGACCCGCATACGCGCCGACCTGATTCTCACCAAAGGCCGCGAGCACGCCATCGAGCGCGTCGAACTGCGAAAAGGCTGAGTTCGGCTACCATTTCCGCAGCGTCGCGTTTCGTACGCGGTGCAGGGAAACGGTGAAGACAACTCGTTGTGCGTTTGGCGTGAAAGTGCGCGACGGCTTCGTTGTACCCGAAAACAGCCACTACAACCCGGCGGGGAGAAAACAGCCACACATGGATGATCAGCACAAAGCCAAACTGGCACAGGGCAGAAACGACGCCCGCGCCGTGAAGAATTATCTCGAGTTCCTCGAGAACAACAAGCCAAAGCGGGGTCGTAAACGCACCCCGGACACCATTCAGAAACGCCTCGACAAGATCGAAGCCGAACTGGACGATGCCGGCACACTCCAGCGTCTTGCGATGCTCCAGGAGCAGGAAGATCTGGCCGCCGAGCTGGAGAAGATGGGTGAGGTCGTCGACGGCTCCGAGCTGCGCGCCGCATTCGTGGAAGCAGCCGCCCGTTACGGAAAGTCCAAGGGCATCTCCCGAGGTACCTTCCGCAAGATGGGTGTCGACGCCAAGACCCTCACCGAGGCCGGCGTCTGATCGACCGCACGCACCCGGGGCGCGGCGACGCCCCGGGCTGCGGTCACGTCCACAGGGATCGCTGATCGACGCTTCGCAGCGGCCCTGCGCCAACCTGGTTGCCACCCCGGTCGATTCGCTGATGCCGCCGCACGAGCAGGAAGCCGGCCAGGCCGACCACCCACACATGGCCGACCGCCCAGTGCACTCGCTGGGCCAGGCCCGATGACCCCAAGCCGACCAGTGCGAGCAGGAACCATCCGCCGCTGGCGACGGTCATCGCGCCCCAGATTCCGCTGAACCGCCGGAAGGGCGACCAGTCGAGCTCATAGCCCATCGGCAGTCTGACGAGTACCTGCCGGGCCGTGAGTACGGGCAGGAACATCAAGAGAAGCACCATCCCGAGAGCAGCACCGATGTGCACCAGCTCGGCGATCCGACTCCAGCCGGACGCGCAGCTCGTCGCGGCGCCGAACTCCGGGCAGATCGGCATGACGCCCACCACCACCCAGAGGAAGCCGAGCCACGACAGCCCCCAGACCAGCAGCTGGGAACCGGGCGTGAAGCGACGCACCACAGCGGCGAACAGCTGGAGCAGAATCCAGCCGATGATCGTCGCCGCTACGTACCACCAGCGCGTGGCATCGTGACGGCCAAGCACCGAGATCGCATCGTCCATGTGCGAGTAGCCGTCGATCCGGGTGGCGAGCGCGAAGGCGGAGACGAACCCGAGCAGCGTGGCGAGCAGGCCGCCGCCGATCAACACCCGATCCCGGGCCACCATCGGGTCCCCGAAGCCCCGCCGTCGGTCGTGACGACTCGTCGTGACTCGCAATCCTCGAGGCTGCGGGTCGGCGTTGTCGGGAACCGTACCGGTCACGATGCCGACGCTCGTGTCGAATGTCGGCACGCGTGGCCCGCCGACCGTGTGTTCCACGAGCTCGGAGCGATGGTCCTCGTACCGGTCGTTCAGCCCGGCGACGAGATCCGTGCCCGCCCGCAACGGGGCACGGGCCAGCAACACGAACCAGCCGACGGTGTGGCCGACGAACGCAAACACCACTCGGCACGCTGGCCAGAGGACGGACCCATGCCATCGAGGCGGCGGACCGGGGGGAACCGGCACCTGCTTCGCCACGAGGTCGTGGCAACTGTCCAATTCCTTGCGGGTGAGTTGCGAAGTCTGGCCGTAGGCGCCGACGGCGCCGGCTTCCATGCGTCGAATCTCGTTGGTGAGCAGGACGCCGCGGGCCGCGTTCGCCCCGCTTTCCACCGCCGCCTCCATGCCGGCAACGTCCACGGCCAACTTCACGAAGTCACCGGCGAGGTACAGGTTCTCCACCTCCGGGATGTTCGCCGGGGGGCGGCTGTCCCACGTGCCGGCGTCGTTCATCGTGAGCTTCTCGTCGCTGCTCGGAAGTGGCACGCATGCGTACAGGTGCCGTTCGGGGTCGAAGCCCAGATACTCGGCAATCTCATCGATGAGCAGGCGGGCAAAGGCCGGCTCCGGATAGTGGTGCACGTCGAGCACATTGCCCGCAACGAACTGCAGCACGAGGCCGGGAGCGTCATCCAGGTGGTCCTTCCAACCCGGCACATCGGAAATCGGAAAGCCCGTCAGGCCAAACTCGGACTCGATCAGAGAGAAGTGCCGGCTCGTGAACCGGTCGGGTCGAAGATGGTCCGGGTAGTCGTCAACCGAATCCGGGTCGACGAAGTAGAGGTCGATCGCTCCCATCGGGGCGCTCCGCAGGTGTGTGAGCCGGGCGATCGGGCGAAGCGTCGCCATGTCGTCATCTCGCTTGGCGATGTCCAACAGCACGTCGGGCGGAAGTGCGACCACCACATCCACGTCCCGTACGTCGAGGCATTCGCCGTCGGCGAACTCAAGTGACGTGAGGAAGTCCTCATTGCGACGCATGCACACCAGCTCGCTGCGCGCCATGACCACCCCTCGGTCCACACACCCCTTCACGATCGGGTCGATCAGGCAGGTCTGCAGCGGACCGTTGGCCGGCGTCCATGGGTTCCCCGATGCGAGCGTGGGAATCCACCGGCGGAAGAGCTGACGCATGGTGTACGCCGACGTGTGCCGGCTCGGATTGGCCAGCGCCTTGACGATCAGGTCCTGCAACACGGAGGCCCGTTCGCTGCCGTTGTACCAGCGGGTCGAGATGAAGTCCGGCACCGTCATCTCCTCGACGGTGCGTCCCGACGAAGAGACCAATCCCATTGCCGTCAGAACCATCGAGACGAGCGGCCCCCACTCCCACAAGCGCAGCTTGTTCGCATGAATCAGTGCCTTCTCGTTCGCGACGCGAGACCGCGCCGCTTCGTCGCGTCGGTCGCCCTCGAACGAGAGGTCTTCGAGCGGCGGCATGAACAGCGCATAGTCGTCGGCCTCGGGCGTCTTTTTGCTCCGGACCTTCTTGCGGGGAAAGAAGTTCTCCGTTGCACCGACCTCGTCGACAAGCGTCCACAGCTCCCAGTACCAGGCCGGAAAGATGTGGTAGCCCTTGTCCACCATCGGACGAAAATCGTCGATTTCGGCCGACTCCAGATATGGCTGGATCGGCCGTTTCTGCATCGGCCCGCCAAACGAACGGGCCTTGCCCCCGAGCAGATCACGAGACTCGTACACCGTGACCTTGCGGCCGGCCTTTGCCAGCCAATACGCCGCCGTCAGCCCCGCAAGGCCTCCACCAACCACCACCACATCACGCGGGCCACCCCATGGACCGCGCGCTCCCCCCGGTTGAGAATCCACCGCTCGTCGTGCTCCTTCGTCCGCCCCGATTCCGACTTCAGCGCCCCCGTTGTGCGAGCAACGCCCGCTTCGCCATTCGCAACAACAATGATGCACTCAGTTGTTCATCGACCGGAGCACGGCTCGCGACAACATGTTCGAGTGTGATTTCTGGATCGATGCCGGTGTTTCGCAACACGGTCCGCCATGTCGGATGGCGACGTTCCAGTGCGTCGCCGAGCACGCCGGCGTCATCCCAATCGCCAAGTTCCGCCAGGACATGCGCAAGGATCGAGAGGACTGCGGGCTCCCATTCGACGCTGTCACATGCGAGCGCATGGTCGGCCAGATCGATGGCTGCGTCGACGGCCGCTTGCTGATCGCCCCGGCGGGTTTGGATGGCCGTATTCACACATGCCGTGATGACCAGATTCTGCGTATCGCCGGTACGTTCGAGCGATGACAGGCAGGCGGTGATGTTCTCCTGGGCCAGCTCGAGGTCGCCGACAGAGAGTTGGATGAACGCTGCGTGGCCGATCGCATACGCCTTCACCAGGCTCACGCCGGCGAGCCCGGCCAGGTCGAGCAGCTCGCCGGTGAGCCGGAGCGCCTCGGCATGGTCGCCCTGCAACAGCGAGGCCCAGCCGAGGTACGGGTACGCAAGCAGCACGCCGAAGTGATCTTCACCATCGCGGAACGCGGCAACTGCCGAGTTCAGACGCTCCTGGGCTTCGGTCAACGCGAGAGGCGGGAGCAGACCGAAGTGCACCTGCACGACCGTGTTCCGCGCGACCCAGTGATCGCAGTAGGCGATTGCGTCGGCCCGACCGAGCTCCTCGTACCGGCGCCGAGCGTCGGCAAACAGCTCTCCCGACCGTTCGTAGCGACCGTCGAGCGCAGCGGCCATCCCCGCCCCGCGCAGTGCTGCAGCAAGGACTGCGGGGTCTGCGTCCTCCGCCGACGCCAATACGCGAGCGAAGCGGCGATCCCCCTCAGTGGCGTTGCCCGACAGGACCCAATACAGCGCCAGGTTGCCGGCCATCCGCAAGGCCTGCGTGGGATCGTGCGCCACCGCGTGGTCGAGCGCCGCCATGAGGTTCTCGTGCTCTCGGGCGAAGCGATCCAGCCAAGCCGGATCGTGCTGCACGAGGTTGCTGCCCTCACGAGCCAGACCGGCGAAGTAGGCGAAGTGCAGTTGGAACGCCTCGGCGAGACGATCTGCAGAGTCGGCCCGCTCCCGGACCGTCTCGCGAATCACGGCGAGCATTCGGAACGTGCCGTCGGGAAGACGTTGCAGCAGCGATTTGTCGACCAGGTCTCCGAGCAGGTCGATCGGCAGGGTCCCGGCCTGCGGATTGACCGCAGCAATCGCATCAAGGTCGGCGGCTCCGGCGAAGGCGGCCACACCCACCAGCAACTGCCGTTCCCGCTCATCGAGCAGGCCGATGCTCCAGTCCACCGTGTTGGCGAGCGTCTGATGGCGATACGGACGGTCTCGGTCCCGTTGCGCCAGCAATGCGACCAGCTCTTCGGATCGCCGCGCCATTTCGCCGGGCGAAAACACATTCAGCCGAGACGCCGCAAGCTCGATCGCCAACGGAAGCCCCTCGAGTGATTCCACAACCTGACGGATCGCGTCGCGGTCCTCCGCGGAGAACTCGACGGTGACATTGCGGGCAGTCGCCCGGTCGATGAACAGCTCGACCGAGTGACATTCCGACGATTCGTCCTGTTCCTGGACCTCGAGTGGCGCCAGCGGCCACACGACTTCCTGACGCAGCCCGAGCACCTCCCGAGACGACGTGAGCACCGCCAGCCTCGAACCGTCTGCGACCAACGAACGAGCCACCTGCGCAACGTCGTCGATCGCCTGCTCGCAGTTGTCGAGAATCACGAGCGCGTCGAGCGATCGTAGGGACGCTCCCAGTTCCGCCGGGCCGTTGCCCATCGCCACCGTTGGCAGCCGCATGGCACGACCGACCGCGGACACGACGTCGTCGAGCGAGGTGGCGGACTCGAGCTCGACGAACCAGACGCCGTCGGGAAACTGGGCCTTCAGCTGGTGCGCAAGCTCGAGCGAGAGCCGAGTCTTGCCGACCCCGCCCGGTCCCAGCAGCGTCGTGATCGTGCCGGCGGAGATCTGCGCCGGAAGCGCCGCCTGCTCATGGTGTCGACCGAAGAAGCGATTGGCCACGACCGGCAACTCATCGCGCCACTCGACGACATGATGGACAGCAGGCGCCAGCTGTTCGAGCTCCGGAGCGAGCACGGTCCACACCTCGACCGGGTCCGGAATTCCCTTCAACTCGGCCAACCGACGATGCATGAACTCGACCGGCGAACGGGTCCCAGCCAACGACCGGACGAGGTCGCTGCACACGATCTCGCCGGGTTCGGCCACCGACTCGAGCCGGGCCGCCACCACCACGGGGAGACCGAACATCTCACGGCCGCGTTCGACCACGTCGCCGGCCGAAATGCCGATGCGCAGCGCCGGCACCGCCACCTCGAAGTCCATCCCGATGACCGCTGCCCGCAGCGCCGTCGCACAGCGCAGCGCGGAGGACGCCGAGGAGAACGACGTCAGGAAGCCGTCGCCGTGGTTGGCGACGACCCGACCGTCGTTCGCCGTGACGAGATCCTCGGCAAGCTGCTCGAAGCGGACCAGCAGCGCATCGGCGGCCGCGTCGCCATGGCCCACACGGAACGATGTGGAGTCGACGAGGTCGGCAACCATCACCACCCGGGTGGTCGAGTCAGCCGTGCTTCCGCGCATCGCCTGCGAAGGTACCGCGTCCCCACCAGCCCGGCACGATCGGAACCGACCCGGACGACCTGTCAGGCCTCGCGGTCATGCGGTGCACGCGGCTCGTCGAGCGCGCCGTCGACCCCATCGTTCGGAACCGGGTCGAGCACCGCCTTGCGCAACGAGATCGGCGCTGGGGACTCCGCCGCTGCCCCCAGCGCCCGCTCGACCTCCAACCCGAACAGGTCGGACTGCGCCCCCATCACACCGGTGCCGCGGTGGGTGCGGCTGTGGGGAGTGCGAGCGCATGGAAGGCTCGCCGGGCCTTCTCCAACAGCTGTTGGGTCGTTGCGTGAGGACGATCGATCATGTGTGCCACCTCGGCCACCGGACGACCCTCGAGGTAGCGCAGGGCGAGGACAGCCCGCTCGGCAGCGGGAAGGCGGTCGAGCGCATCGAGCACTCGTTCCGCGTCCCAGTCGGTGCCGATTCGCACCTCGCGAGCCGGCGTGTCGCCGGACGACTCCGATTCTGCGCGTTCGGCAACGAGTCGCCAGTGCGCCAGGATCCGGTTCCGTGCACGGGTCAGCAGCCAGGACCGGGAGAGCACTTCACCCTCGCCCCGATCAACGGTGTGGCGGGCGGAACGAAACACATCGAGCACCACCGCATCGGCGACGTCCCGCCCGACCCGAGCGGCGGCAAACCCGTAGACCAGATCCAGGTGCGCATCAACGAATCTGCTGAAGTCGTCCGATTCGCTCATCCTGCCGTCCTTCCGCTGCCGCTGTACTCATCGTCGCGGGTGCCCGGCCGGCCGTCGTCGCACCGGGACACGCGCGATGTGTGTACGGGTACACATTCAGGGTCAGGACTCGCCGTCTCGGCGAAGAATGCAGCAAACAACCGGGCACGGTGCAGTACGTTCTCGCTGTGACCCGCAGCTACACCACCGCCCTCAGCGACGAAACGATCGCCGCCATCCGGGACGCAGGAACGACCACCACCTACCCGGCCCGGGCCTGGGTCTTCTCCGTCGGCTCCGACTCCGGCTCCGTCCTCTTCGTCGAATCCGGTCTTCTGCGAGTCGAGCGGCCCACCTCGACTGGCCGAACCGTGCTCCTCGAACTCACCAGCGAAGGCCACACCCTCGGCGAACTCGGCGCCATGACCGGCGCACCCCGGTCTGCCAGCGTGATCACGATCGAACCGAGCACGGTCATCACGCTCGGCGCCGACGCCTTCAACCGACTCGTCGAAACTCGCCCCGACCTCAACCGTCACGTGATGCGACAGCTGGCCGACCGCATCGTCGCGCTCACCAGTCAGCTGATCGAAGCGTCCGATCGCAGCGCCACCGCCCGGGTGGCCAGCCGACTGGTCGAGCTGCTCGACCGATCCGACCGGCGCAACGACCGGGAGCCCACGATTCCGCTGCCCATTTCGCAACAAGAGCTCGGCCAGTGGGCGGGCCTGTCCCGCGAAGGGACGGCAAAGGCGCTGCGGGAACTGCGCGAGGCCGGAGTCGTACGCACCCGACGGATGGAGATCACGCTCGTGCAACCGGAGACGCTCCGTGAGCTCGCCCGGTCGGCCGGCCGACTCTGAATCAGGCGGGAAGCGGCGGCAGGGACCAGAGCAGCGCCGTCAACCAGAGTTCTTCGTTCGGGTTGCGGTTGAGCGCATCGGCGGCCTCGGTGAGTTGGCCGTGCACGTCCATGTGCTGACCCCGTTCCACCACCGGTTCCCGGTAGCGCAGGGCGAGCGTGGCCAACCCCATGCGCCACTCG
>CALBVR010000263.1 GCA_937969565.1 uncultured Acidimicrobiales bacterium
CAAGAATGGCGACGAACGCGATGACCACGAATGCGAGCACCCGTTGCACGTCGGTGTTGCCGTTGTAGCCGAGAAACGCAACGAGCAGCAGGAACGATCCGTGAACGGACACGGGGAACCCGAACAGCCGAAACGAGAACAGTCCTCCATCCATCCGGGGCAGTCTAGGCCCGGACGTTCACCCGACCCCGAGTCGGTCGCGCTCGTCGCTGGTGAGGCAGGTACGAATCTGCTGGTTGATTCGGGCGATCTCATCCGGGTCGCCGGACAGGTCGGCTTCGATGGTGACTCGAACGAACTCGCGGTCGGCGTAGAGCGAGTCGATGCAGTCGATGCTCGGGACGGAGAGTTCGCCGGCGATCTGGCCCGACAAGGCACGACCGACCGACACACAGTCGGAGAACAGGTCCAGATACAGGTTCTGCACGTCGGTGTCGACCGCAAGGAAGTCGAACGGGTCTTCGTCGAAGAGGGCCGCCCAGAAGGGAAGATACGCGTCGTCGCCACGAAGGGTGGAGGCCACGCAGGCCGCCTCGCTCTCGGGCAGATCGGCGCCGCCCGCCGAGAGCAGGCCGGACGCAAACGCGTCGACTGCTGCGGGAGATGCGCACGACTTCACGCCGTCCACCAGGGCGGGGAGGCGATCTGCGCCGCCATCGATCGCCCCGGTCACGGCGTCGTCGGCGCACGCCTGTTCGTCGAGGGTCAACACCAGGCCAGAGGCGCCGAGCTCGGTGTACGCATCGGCGTTCTCCGAATCGGGGTTCACGACGATCGTGGTGGCCGTCGCCGTCTCATCGGTCGTGGTTGCGGCATCGGGGTCGGGGGCCACGGTGCTCGTTGCGGTGTCGTCGGTCTCGAGATCGCCGTCATCGACGTCGTCCGCGTCGCCGTCCTCGGAGTCGGGAACCGACGTGGTGGTGGTCGATGGATCGTCGGTCAGCTCCGGCCCCGGATCCACGGTGCTCTCGCCCCGGCCGCAGGCGGCACACAGCAGTACAAGGGTGAACAGAATGGCGGCGCGGCGAACCATGACCCCACGCTAGAGGCTCGCAGCCCACCGACCGGGTCGCCTCCGAACTGACGAATCGGCGGAGAGACGCGACACTGTGGAGATGCTCGATCCGGGATCGGAACACGTGCGCGCCCGGTCGCTCCGACGTGCTCTTGCGACGTTGGCACTGCTCCTCGCGTCCTGTGCGTCCGCCTCGAACGACGCAAGCCCGGACACCTCCGTTCCCGCTCGACCGGGCGGGCGGGTGGCTGGTGAACCCGTCGACGATCGGGCTCGAACGGCGATGGAGCCATCGGAAACACCACAATCCGCTGTCGTGCACATCCTCGGCACGCTCTCGCTTCTGCCGGAGAGCCCGGCGGCGATACCGCAGCAGATCGCCCCGCTCCAGACCGACCTTGCGTCCGTCGTGTCGCTCGGTTGCACCCCCGGAGCGGACGGCTGCGAAGTCGAACGGGTCGAGCTGCTCGAGTCAGCGAACCTCGAGGTCGTCAACCTGGCAACCGCCGCCGCCGGAACGGCGGAGGACGCCGTGTTGAATTCCACCGTCACGAGCCTCGGTGCGGCCGGAATCGGTGTGATCGGCTGGGGCGCCAACCTCGATGAGGCCGTCCTTCCGCTCCAAATACGATCGGGAGATCAGACGATCGCCTTGCACGCGATCTCGCTCGCCGAAGACGGAGCAGATCGGACCGCGCATGCGACCGAAGACGCCGCCGGTATCGCCGGACCGGACGCCTTCGTGGCGCTGCTGCAGGCGCTCATGGACAGTGAGAGTGCCGGACACCGCGTCGTGGTCGCGGTGGACTGGGGCGACACTGAGCGCCGATCGCCGGACGAGGACACCGTCGACCTGGCCACGGCGCTCGTCCGGGCCGGAGCGGACGCCATCGTCGGTTCGGGCTCCGAGTTCCTCAACCGACTCGAGGTGATCGAAGGAGCTCCGGTGGCATTCGATCTGGGCCAGGCAGCGACCGAGACCGACGACGCCCTGCGCCGTGACACCGCCGTGTTGCGACTCGACTTCGGCCAGGCCGCGGCCGAGACCTGCCTGCTTCCCGCCACCGCGAACGCATCCGGTCCGGTACTCGACAACGACTTCGACGAGGACCCGTGCGAGCCGTGAGCCCGGTCTAGAGCAGCGACCGCTCGGTGAGCTGGTGGCGAAGGCGCTCCGGCGTATCGAAGAGCAGTGCATCGAAACCGAGCGAAAGCGCAGCGGCGATGTTGGCTCCGGAATCGTCGATGAAGACGGCCTGTTCCGGCTCGAACCCGTGTCGTTCGCACAGGATGTCGAAGATCTTCGCGTCCGGCTTGATCACTCCCTCACGGCCGGAGATGACCTTCCCGTCGAACAGCGCCAGGAAGTCGTAGTCGTCCTCGATCATCGCAAAGGTCTCGGCGCTCCAGTTGCTCAGCGCGAAGAGCGGGACCCCGTTTTCCTTGAGCTCGCGAAGGATCTCGACCGAGCCATCGATCGGTCCGCCGAGCGTTTCCTTCCATCGGTTTCCGAAGGCCTGCATGACCTCACGGTGCTCTGGCCACGCGTTCGACTGCCGCTCGACGACCTCGGCAAGGGGCACTCCCCGATCCAGGTCCTTGTTGGCTTCCATGCTGTAGACGTTCTCGAGGAAGAACTCCAACGTCTCAGGGTCCTCGATGAGCTGGGAAAACAGCAGCCTGCGGTCCCAGGTGATGAGCACATTTCCGAGGTCGAACACGACGACCTTGCCTGAGAGAGCCATCTGCCGAACGTAGCAGCCGTCTCTCGCCGCCGACGAGGCGGTCAGTCCCGGATGCCGTCCGTATCGGCGCCGATCCGCTGGACGAACGCGGCCACCTCGTCCTCGTCGAGCGGTTCCTCGTAGTCGAAGTCGTCGCGGGCCAATTCGTGGATGTCGCGATCGATGGCGACGACGTCGTCGTAGGCAGCGTTGGGCCACACCTCCTTGCCATCGCCCAACACCCGTGCCTGCACGATGCGGGTGTGTTCGTGGCCGGGGATCATCCGAAGATGATGCGGGACCATGTCGAGGTCGGAGTCGGCCGTGGCCATGATGACCGTGTCGATGTCGGCCCGCGCACACATCGTCAACGCGTCGAGAGCGAGCCACACGTCGACACCCTTCTCGCCGCCCTTGTTGCGGGACTTGACCCGCGCCTTGGTGACCTCGTTCTTGTGGTCCCGCGGATCACCGAGGTCCCGGTCGCGGATCTGCCACTCCCACCGGTACTTCAGTACCTTTTCGAGCACGACCACATCGGTTGCCGCCATGAGGTCGTGGCGCCGTCGCTCCGGTTCCCAGCGATCACGGTCGATGTCCGGGTCCGGGATGCCGGTGGCGTAGCGCACTTCGACGAGTTCGTTGTCCCCGGCGAGGGCCCGGGCCAGCAACAGCGGGTGCATGTTTCCCTGCCCGAAGGCATAGCGCGCTCCGATCGTGACGTTCTGGCCATCGATGAACACGCCGACTCGCATGGCGCACACGCTAGAACGTACCGCTTCAGCGTTGGGTGAGGGAGCCTCTCGCGGATAGGTTCGCCGCCATGAGCTTCTCCACCTTGGACGACCTGCACGCCGCCCGCGACGAGATTGCCGCCGGCATCGACGGTTTCGAACCACCCGCCGCCTATGCGGTCGGCATCGCCACGCTCGGCCCGTCCGGCGCCGTGCTGGATGTCAGCTACCCCGCCGTGAACCTCGGATTCGGCTATCCGGGCGCCGTCCTCTCGAAGGCCATCGGCCACATCAAGGGAACGGTGGCGCACGAGATCAGCCCGGACCAGCTTTCGAGCGTGATCCACGAACTCGCTCCGGCCGAAGCGGTCGACGTCCCGCATCCGAACCTCGCATCCTGGCGGGCGTTGCTCCAACTGGCGGACGTTCCCACGCTCTCGGGCACCCGTCAGCTGTTCGCCACCTTCATCGGCGACCTGGACGATGACCCCACCGGACCCGCCGACGCCTACCTCCGACTCCATCTCCTCTCCAACCGCCTCGTCCAGCCGCACGGCATCAGCATGAACGGTGTGTTCGGCAAGCTCACCAACGTCGTTTGGACCAACCTGGGCCCCTTCGAGGTGGAGGGGTTCGACCAGAAGCGAGCCGAGCTCCGCGCCGCCGGCCACGACGTCAGCGTGCATCTCGTGGATAAGTTCCCGCGGATGCTCGACTACGTCATCCCGGCCGGCGTGCGTATCGCCGATGCCAACCGGGTGCGCATGGGAGCGCACCTCGCCGAGGGCACCACCGTCATGCACGAGGGCTTCTGCAACTTCAACGCCGGCACGTTGGGCGCGTCGATGGTCGAAGGCCGCATCTCCGCCGGTGTCGTCGTCGGGGATGGTTCCGACGTGGGCGGCGGAGCCTCCATCATGGGAACGCTCTCCGGTGGCGGCAGCCAGACGATCAGCGTGGGCAAGAATTGCCTGCTCGGAGCGAACAGCGGCCTGGGCATCAGCCTCGGCGACGACTGCATCGTCGAAGCCGGCCTGTATCTGACCGCCGGAACGCGGGTGGCCATGCCCGACGGAACGGTGGCCAAGGCCGTCGACCTCTCGGGCGCCGATGGGCTCCTGTTCCGCCGCAACTCCACCACCGGTGCCGTCGAGGCAATCGCTCGCACGGAAGCGGCCAGCTGGCAGGGCCTCAACGAGGACCTCCACAAGAACTGACGCCCGACATCCGCAGCAGACAACCCGCTGAGCTACCTTGTGCCGGCCGAGCAGACCGGCACAACGATCAACAGGGGGACGACATGCTGCGAGACGGATATCTGACGAGCGACCTGCGAGCTGCCGGCGACCAAGCCGCCCGGCTGGAAGCGGACGGCTTCGACGGCGCCTTCACCGCTGAGACGTCTCACGACCCCTTCCTGCCGATCGTCGCCGCAGCAGCGGCCACCGAACGGATGCAGCTCGGCACCGGAATCGCTGTTGCCTTCGCCCGCAGTCCGATGACGACGGCCAACACGGCCCGCGACCTCAACGAGTTCTCGGAGGGCCGTTTCATTCTCGGGTTGGGCAGCCAGATCAAACCGCACATCACGAAGCGCTTCTCCATGCCGTGGTCGGCGCCCGCCGCTCGGATGAAGGACTTCATCGAAGCACTGCACGCGATCTGGACGGCCTGGGACACCGGCGAACCCCTCCGCCACAAGGGCGAGCACTACACCCACACGCTCATGACCGAATTCTTCGACCCGGGCCCGGCCAAGCACGGGCGGCCGGACGTCTACCTCGCCGCAGTCGGTCCGATGATGCTGAAGGTCTGCGCCGAAGTGTCGGACGGCTGGCTCGTCCACCCCTTCATCACCCCGGGATACATGGAGGACGAAGCGCTCCCAACCCTGCACGCCGCGATCGACGAGGCCGGCCGACAGCGCAGCGACGTCAGCGTCTCCCTCCCGGTTTTCGTCGTCTCGGGAGACACGGAGGAGGAGGTCGCGAAACGCGATGCGACGATCCGCCAGCAGATCGGCTTCTACGGGTCGACCCCGGCCTATGCCAAGGTGCTCGATCATCACGGATGGAACGACGCGCACGTGGAGCTCAACAGCCTGACGAAACAGGGCCGGTGGGGCGAGCTCGCGTCGGTCATCGACGACGAGATCCTGCGGACGTTCGCCGTCGTGGCCGAGCCCGCCGACGTGCCGGCGGAAATCGACCGTCGCTACGGCCACCTGGCCGATCGCATCAGCGTCTACGCGGACACGCCCGGCTGACTCAGTTGTCGAGGCGCTCCATGATGGAGGCAACGAGCTCGTCGACCCCGTGGGGCCCGACGATGCAGGTTTCTTCTGGTTGGTAGTGCGAACCTTCGATGGTCACGACGTCCAGCTCACCGATCGGTTCCTGCAACGCGGTCCATGGCTCGACCGTGAGCTTGGTTCCGGTCTCGCTCGCCGCGATGTAGAGGATCGGCACGTCGAGCGGTTGGGGCTCGTAGCCAGCGGCCGCACGCCGGATGACGGGTCCGAGATGCCGTTCCGCATCGGCCATGTCGGGCGTCGCCCCCTTCTCGCGTGAGGTGCGATAGCGGCGACGGGCAAGGCCGAACTCGGCGCGTTCGCGCAGTCGGCCGAATCCTTCGTCGAGTACGCCTCGCACACCCTGTTCTTCGAACAGGTCCGCGTACTTCTCCATTGGCGTCCGAGTCTCATCGGTGCTCATCCCCGCCATGAGCGTGTCGATCAGGCAGACCAGTTCGACCTCGTCGCCCCGTTCCTGCAGGAGTCGGGCGATCTCCCAGGCGAGCAGACCGCCGGTGGACCAACCGACCAGCCGGTACGGCCCGTCGGACATCGTGCTGTCGATCGCGTCGAGCATGGCCGCCGCCTGAGCGTCGATGCCCTCCACGGTTGCACTGCGAGCGTCGGCGCCGGGCAGGCGGATGCCGACGACCGGAATGGACCGATCGAGGGTCCGAACGAGCGGCGCGTACCGCAACAGATTTCCGCCACCGGGCGGCAGCATGATCAGCGGAGGCTTGTCGCCCGCGGACCGAAGCCACTCGACCAGACCGGCGTTCTCCCGCGGTGCCGGTTCCGGGTCGGCGGCCATGGCCGGTTCGACTTCCGGTGATGGTTCGTCGGTCGATGTTGCGGCTCCGTCGTCCGTGACCTCGGCATCGGGCCGTCGCCGACGGGTCCACCGGCTCAGCGCGCCACCTTCGTCCGGCGATGCATCGACACCGTCCGTCACGTCGACAACCACGCCGTCTGGAGCGAGCGCCTCGGCCTCGGCCGGCGACTCGGGCTCGGCCGGTGTTTCGGGTGCCGACGACGCCTCGTCCGGCTCGTCGTGGGCCGGCTCGGCGACCGTCGTGGGATCGATCGGCTCGGAGGCCGGGCGAAGTCGGTCGGCGATCTCGGACGGCGTCGGCGCATCGATCAACTCGCCGATGGCGATTCGTCGCCCGAATGCCGTCTCCAGGAGTCCCACCAGCTCGACCGCCCGAAGCGAGTCGCCGCCCATGTCGAAGAAGTCGTCGTCAGCCGCCACGGATCGCCCATCGAAACTCTGGGACCACAGCGCGATCACCCGACGAAGGGTTGCATCCATCTCCGGCTCGATCGT
>CALBVR010000264.1 GCA_937969565.1 uncultured Acidimicrobiales bacterium
CACCTCGAATCGGATCATCGATTACAAGACGGCCCGGTACACCATCGTCCGACCCCTGCAGATGGGCGCCGCACTCGCTGGCCGGGACGACCTCAGTCCGGCGCTCGAGGCGATCGGTCGGCCGCTCGGCCTTGCCTTCCAACTCCAGGACGATCTTCTCGGCGCGTTCGGCGAACCCGAGGTCACCGGCAAACCGGTGGGCGACGACCTGCGCGAGGCGAAGCCCACGCCGTTGCTCGCACGGGCACGGTCCCTCGCCTCGCCCGATCAACAGGCGATACTTGACCTCGTAGGCGGGGAGCTGAACGACCAACAGGTACGTGACGTGCAAAATGCACTCGTCGAAACGGGCGCCGTGTCGGAGATGGAAGCCGAGGTCCATTCGTTGACCTCGGAAACTCTCGAACGAATTCTCGCGACTCCACTCAGTGCTGATGCGTCAGATCATCTGACCCAGCTTGCCGTGTTCCTGGCAGGTCGATCTCACTGAAACCAGGCAGCCATGACTGCACTACAAACGAGCGACGCAAACCGCCGGTCCGACCCTGCCCTGGAACGACGCGCCGCGCCTCGGGCCGACCCGCCGGTATCGCTTGAGGATGCCGCGGGTGCACTTCAGGTTTTGCGCCATGGTGGCGCCGACGACTCGACCCTCCGCTTCGATCTCCCGCCCGCCGTCAAGGCCACCGTTTCCCCGACCATTGCGTCGCTGCGGTGGACGGCCGTGCTGTTCGGCATGCTCTTCGGAGCCGCCCGTTCGGCCGAAGGGGATCTGGCCATCGTGGTCAGCACCACCATCGCCCTGTTCTTCACGACGTGGCGTTCGATGCTTCCGTTGCGACTGGCATCCGAGCGTCGCATCGATCGGATCAAGCCGATCACCGATGGCCTGCTCCTGGGCGTCGCCATCGGATTCAGCGACGGCCTCGTCAGCCCCTACGCCTTCTGCCTGCTCGCCGCGGCCACGGTCGCCGCGTTCGGTTGGGGAACCGTCCATGGCGTCCTCTGTTTCATCGTCGGTCTCGGCGCCACCTGGGTCACGGCCGAGCTCGCCAACTCGAATCCCGAGTGGACCACCCAACCCGCACTCGGCGTTGTCGTGGGCACCATCGCCGCCGTGCTCCTTGCCGGTTTCGCCCGCGCCCGCCTCCTCGATGCGGAACGGAAGCGGGTTGCGCTCGCCGGCCGGGTCGACACCCTGGCCGAGACGAACGACCTGCTCCACATCCTGAACCAGGTGGCCCGCACCATCCCGACCGCCCTCGATCTCCGCGAGGCGCTCGAGTCCACCCGTGAACAGCTGCACCGTGCCATTCAGCCCGACGTGCTGTGCATCCTGTCCACCGATCAGGGCGAGCAATGGGATGCGCAGATCACCGACGGCTGTGCGGTGAAGCCCACCACGAACCTGGCTGAGCTCCCGGCGGCCGCGCAGGACGCGCTGGCAGCCGACGGCGTGCTCCGATTCGACCGACTCGCCGGCCAGGGTTTCGGCCCCACCTCCACCAACGGCATCTATGCCGCGCTTCGCACCCGCGACCGCACGGTTGGCGTCCTCGCCGTCGAGGCGCGCAATGCCGGCACGCTCGGAGAGAGTCAGCAGCGACTCGTCAGCGGCCTCGCCGACGTGGTGGCGCTGAGCATCGACAACGCCCGGTGGTTCGGACGCCTGCGAACGCTCGGCGCGGAGGAAGAACGAAGCCGCATCGCCCGTGACCTCCACGACCGAATCGGCCAGTGGCTGACCTACATCGGTTTCGAGGTCGAGCGGCTTGCGTCCGACGACGAGTCCGAGGAACTGACCCGCCTGCACGGCGACGTACAAACCGCGATCGATGAGCTCCGGGAAACGCTCCGCTCGTTGCGCACGACGGTGACGGCCGATCGTCCGCTCACCGTCACCGCAACCGAAGTGATCGACCGGTTCACCGAACGCCGCGACATCGAGGTCGACTTCGTCAGCTCCGGTGCCGACCATCTCTCGGTTCCGGTGGAGAATGAGCTGCTCCGCATTCTGCAGGAAGCGCTCAACAACATCGACAAGCATGCGGGCGCCAGCCGCGTGGACGTCCGCTGGGACGTCGGCCCCGATCGGGCGCTCTTGACCATTCGAGACGACGGCCGGGGCTTCGACCTCGAGTCCGGCGTCCGAGACACCGCCTACGGCCTCGTCGGCATGCGGGAACGAGCCGACGCCGTGGGTGCCCGACTGTCGATCGACAGCCGACCGGGCGGCGGCACCACCATTTCCGTGTCCATCGAGTCAGCGGACACTGACCACACGAGGAGCAATCATGCCGTTACGCATCGCCCTGGCCGATGACCATCAGATCCTGCGGGATGGTCTCCGACGCGCCTTCGAGTCCGCCGGCGAAATCGTCGTCGGCGAAGCCTCGAACGGGGAAGAGGCCGTCCAATTGGTCGAACAGACCCACCCCGACGTGATCGTCATGGATCTCTCCATGCCGGTGCTCGACGGGGCCTCTGCCACGAAGCGCATCAGCGAGAGCTGCCCCGATACTCGCGTCGTCATCCTCACGATGCACGACGACGTCGATCGCACGCAGGCAGCGCTGCGGGCGGGCGCGGTGGGGTTCCTCACCAAGGGCTCGTCTTTCAAGGATGTGCACAAGACGGTGCAGGCGGCCGCCGAGGGGCTCACCAGCCTCAGTCCGGAGCTCGCCAGCTCGATGCTGTCGGTCAGCGATGGCAGCCCCTCCCCTGACGAAGAGCCACTGCTCTCATCGCGTCAGGTGGAGATCCTCCAGCTGATCGCCGATGGCAGCACCACCAAGCAGACGGCTCGGGAACTCGGCATCGCGCAGAAGACGGTACACAACCACCTGAACGCCATCTACCGCCGCCTCGACACCCAGAACCTGACCCATGCGGTCCTGAGCGCCGTGCGCCTCGGCATCATCGATCTGAACTGACCTGTGGCTGACGATCGTCGGAACGGACGCCTGAAGGCGTTGCTGTTGGCCCTGCTCGGGCTGCTGTCCCTGCGCGTCGTGGTGGCGATCGTGGCCAGCGCGGGCGTGACGGGTGCGGTGGCCGGGCCGATGGCGGCGCAGGCGATCGAAGCCCGCAACGCCACGACCACCACGACAACGGTCGCCCCGACGACCACGGTTCCGCCGACCACCACGGCGGCACCCACGACCCTCCCTCCGACGACGACAACGACCACCACGACAACGACGACCACCACAACGACCACGACGGAGCCACCCCCTCCTCCTCCACCACCGCCGACCACCACAACAACAACCACGACAACGACCACGACGCTTCCTCCGGCCGAACTGGACCTCGCTCTGGCTCCCCAGGGGGCTCTTGGGCCGGAGCCGACTTCCGTGGATGTGCTGGTCACCAACCGGGGCGCCGGACCAGCGATCGACGTGGTCGTCCTTGTACGCAGCTCCGGGCTGTCGGTCGAGCTCGCTCGGCCGAGCGGATGGACGTGTTCGGGCGGCGCCTCCTCGGGTCTTCTCACCTGCAGTCGACCTCGAATCGCCGCAGAGAAGGACGTCTCCTTCGGCCTTCTCGTCGCGGCCACGGGCGAGGACGCCGTGTCACTCGACGCCGTCTTCGGCTAATCCGCGTCGACCGACGTTGGTGTCCCGGCTCACACCCGGTTGGCTGACGGGGTGAGTTCCACCGACCCGATCGACGCCGACATCCTCAACGAGGCTGGTCGCCGTCGTACCTTCGCCATCATCTCGCACCCGGATGCGGGCAAGACCACGCTGACCGAGAAGTTCCTTCTCTATGGCGGCGCGCTCGGTTCCGAGGCCGGCACGGTGAAGGCTCGATCCGGTCGCCGCTCGGCCACATCCGACTGGATGGAGATGGAACAGCAGCGTGGCATTTCGATCACGTCGACGGTGCTTCAGTTTCCGTACCGAGACCACGTCGTCAACCTGCTCGACACGCCCGGTCACCGGGACTTCTCCGAAGACACGTACCGCGTGCTCGCCGCGGCAGACGCCGCGATCATGGTGCTCGACGCAGCAAAGGGCATCGAGCCGCAGACCCTGAAGCTCTTCGAAGTCTGCCGGGACCGAGAGATCCCCATCCTCTCGTTCATCAACAAGTGGGACCGCCCCGGCCTGCAACCCCTCGAACTTCTCGACGACATCGAAAAGCAGCTGAGCCTGACGCCCACCCCACTGTCGTGGCCGGTCGGCGGCGACAGCGAGTTCCGGGGCGTGCTCGACCAGCGATCGGGCGACTTCGTGCGCTTCACCCGCACGGCACGCGGCGCCACGATGGCTCCGGAGGAAGTGGTCGAACCGGAACGGGCGAAGGAAGAGGAAGGCGAGCTCTACGAGCAGGCGGTTGAAGAACTCGGCCTCCTCGAGGCCGTCGGCGCCGAGTACGACGAAGACACGTTCCTCGCCGGCATCACGACGCCGGTCTTCTTCGGTTCCGCCCTGACGAACTTCGGTGTGCGCCTGCTCCTCGACGCCGTGGTCGATCTCACTCCACCACCGCAGCCCAAGGAAGACGCCGCCGGCGAGACTCGTGAGCTGGACTCCCCGTTCAGCGGGTTCGTG
>CALBVR010000265.1 GCA_937969565.1 uncultured Acidimicrobiales bacterium
AGTTGGCACCCGAGAGTGTGGTGAACGGGAATGCGTCCGGTGCGATGAAGTTCTTGCGTCGGAGCTCGGCCGGGTCCATCCCGAGTTCCTGCGCGGCAATGTCCATCAGCCGTTCGAGCATCTGTGTGGCCTCGGGGCGACCGGCACCGCGGTAGGCGGCAACCGGGGTCGTGTTCGTGACCACCGAGTCCGCCGTGTAGCGAACGGCTGGAATGTCGTACACACCCTGGATCATCGTTTGGGTGAAGGTCGTGAGGATGGCGCCGAGGTTGGGATAGCAACCACAGTCGGCGATGACGTGCACATCCATCCCCGTGATTCGACCATCGTCGGAGAAGCCCATCTTTGCGTCGAGCACCATGGCACGGCCGTGGAACATCGACACCATGTTCTCGCTGCGGGTTTCCGTCCACTTGACCGGCTTGTTCAGCGTCTTTGCGAGCAGGGTGACGATTACGGTCTCGGGGTAGAGACCGGCCTTGGAGCCGAAGCCTCCGCCCATCGCCTTCGGTGTTGCGACCCGAAGCTCCGGAACGGAGATGCCGACCAACGGGGCGAGCTGCCCGGCGATCGCCTGCGGGTTCTGGCTGGGCGCCCACACCATCATCGAGTCTTCGCACGGGATCGCCAGCGTGCCGTTCGGTTCGATCGGTACGCCGGCGAGTCGCTGGCTTTCGATCTTCAGTTCGACGACCTTGTCGGCGCCCTCGATCGCGGAGCCCTCGCCGAGTTCGGTGTGGAAGCACACGTTGGTTTCGGCTTCGGGGAAGAGCAACTCGGCGTCGGGGCCACCGGCGGTCTCCATGTCGATCACGACAGGGAGCTCGTCGTAATCGACAAACACCATCTCGGCCGCGTCGGCGGCCTGCTCACGAGTCTCGGCGACGATGGCGGCGACGATGTCGCCGACCTGACGAACCCGTTCCTTGGCGAAGAGTGGCCGGGCGAACGCCGGATGGCCGAAGCCGTAGCCCATGTCGGGAAAGTCGGTGTTGTTCGCTGCATACACGCCGACCACGCCCGGCATGCCTTCTGCGTCGCTGATGTCGAGCTCGGCGATGGTCGCGTGAGCGATCGTGGAACGCACGAAGTGCACATAGACCGTGCCCTCGGCCGCGATGTCGTCGACGTAGAGTTCCGTGCCTTGCAGGAGCGTTGGATCTTCTCTGCGCAGGACTGCGTTTCCGAGAATCGAACCTTCCGTGCCGACAGCCATTGACGCTCCTGATCGTTTGGTCTGGCATTCCGCCAGACGTGCCCAACGTCACCGTAGTCCGCTGGCAGCGTTGCCGGGAACCCAAGCGCCCGGCCGTCGGCGCGCTGGTTGGTAGCGTGGCCGCATGAAGCTCGGAACGATTCGTCAAGACGGGGCAACCCGTGCCGTCCGCGTCGAAGGCGACGAGCTGGTGGTGCTGGATGCCCCCGATCTCCGATCGCTCCTCGGGACCGGCCAGGACACGAGCGCCGACGGACCACGACTGCCGATCCACGGCGTCGACTGGGCTCCGCTCGTCCCCCAACCCGACAAGATCATCTGCGTCGGCCTGAACTATCGCGACCACATCCTCGAGATGGGACGGGAGCTTCCGAGCCACCCAACCTGCTTCGCGAAGTTCAGCGGCGCGCTCATTGGCGCGAACGACGACATTCACCTCCCGCCCGCCGATGTGTCGACCTCGGTCGACTGGGAGGTGGAGCTCTGCATCGTGATCGGATCCGGCGGACGGAACATCGCCGCTGCCGATGCCCTCGACCACGTGGCCGGTTACACCGTGCTCAACGACATCTCTGTCCGCGATTGGCAGCGGCGGACGATCCAATTCCTCGCCGGCAAGACCTTCGAACACACCACCCCGGTCGGCCCGACGATGACGACCGTGGATGTGCTCGGCGACGGTTCCGGGCTCACTGTCGAAACGCTGGTCGACGGGACGACGAAGCAACGTTCGAACACCGACCAGCTGGTGTTCGGTGTGCGTGATCTCGTCGCCGACCTGTCGACCATCATCACCCTGCAGCCCGGCGACCTCATCGCCACCGGCACCCCCGGCGGTGTCGGAGCCGCTCGGACGCCCCCGGAGTTCCTCCAGCCAGGGCAGGAAGTCGTGACGCGAATCGAGGGCATCGGCGAGCTTCGCAACCAATGCGTACAGGCTGGTTGATCGGGAATCCTCGGGCCGCTCAACCGGTTTCCGGTCGGTGAACACGCAACGCAAAACCACCATCGAACGACGAGTTCGAACGATCCCTGCGATGCTCGGCGCCACCTTCGTGGCCTTTGCCGGGCTGCCGGTACTCCTTCCCGTTGCGATCGTCCGGGATCTGCTTCGAGGGAAGCTCCGCTTTCCGACGGCACGGACGTACGGCTTTCTCCTGCAGTACCTCTTCAACGACTCGGCGGAGATCCTGCTCGCTCCCCTGCTGTGGATACAAGCGGGCTTCGGCCGGCGGCTCGAGAGCGAGGCCTCGATCGAACGCCACACTCGACTGCAGCAATGGAGCCTCGATCTGCTCGAGCGTCGGGCGGAGCAGCTTCTGGGGTTGCGAGTCCACCTGGACGACGAGGCCAATGCCACGGTGCGGACCGGACCGGTCGTCGTGATCAGCCGCCACGTCAGCCTGTTCGACTCCACGCTCCCCGGGCTTCTGTGCAGTCGTGCCGGTCTCCGGGCTCGGGGCGTCATCATGGCGGAGCTGCTGGCCGACCCTGGTTTCGACCTGATCTATGGACGCATCGGATCCGTCTTCATTCCACGCGACGACGGTCCCGCAGCGATCGATGCAATCGCGTCGATGACCCGACACGCCGACGACCAATCGGCGTTCATCATCTACCCCGAAGGCCGGCTCTTCACCCCAGCCGTCTCGGAACGCACCATGTCTCGGCTTGCGGCCAAAGACCCCGACCGGGCCAAGCGCCTGGCCACGCTGGACCGAATGCTGCCGCCCCGATCGGGCGGACTGTTCACGCTCATCGATTCGACTCCCGAAGCGGACCTGGTCGTCGTGGATCATGTCGGACTCGATGATCTCCCCAGGCTCACGACCCTGGCCGACACGGCGCCGATGGACAGAACAATCACGATCACGGCTCGCCGGATCGCACGAGCGGAGATCCCAAGTGAACCCGACGATCGGGTGCGGTGGTTGGACGAACTTTGGCTCGCCTGGAACGAGGAGCTCAGCGGACGGGATTGAGAACCGGCTTGCGTCGGCGTTCGAAGACAATCACGGTCTGCTCATCGCTGACCCCTTCGAAACTGGCAATGTTCTCCAACACGACGCTGCGAAGGTGATCGATCGACGCCACGCTCAGCTCGACTTGGAGGTCGTAGGGGCCGGTCAGCAGGGTGATGGCCACGACGCCATCCAGCGCCCAGAGCGACTCGATGAACCGCTCGACCAGCGCTTCCGACTTCGGCGACAGCCGCACGGAAACGAGCGCCCCGACACGACGGCCCAGTGCCCGCGGATCGACATCGGCGTGATACCCGCGGATGACGGCTGCCTCTTCGAGTTCACGAATCCGAGTGAGCGACGTGGATGGCGCCACTCCCGCTGCGGATGCAATCGCCTTGTTCGACCTCCGAGCATCTGACTGCAGCGCGGCCAATATCGCATGGTCGATCTCGTCCATATTCGGGAAAGCTTCCATCTGACCAGCATATGTTCGATTCGCTGGACGATGACGGGAGAACTGCGAGAGCATCGATCATTCAGCGGAACCCTTTGGAGAGTCTGATGACGTCGCCCGTGCTGCCCTATCGCCTTGAAGACCGGTACGAGCGGGAGGACG
>CALBVR010000266.1 GCA_937969565.1 uncultured Acidimicrobiales bacterium
GCACCACCCCTGACCGGATCGGCCATCGGCAGCCAACCCATCCCGACCCTTCCCCCCACCGGCGGACCCGCCGCCGGCGCGCCGCTGCTCACCGGCAACTACGGCGGAAACGACGGCCCCGTGGTTGCGCCTCCGACATCATCGGGAGGCGGCAACGGTCGCCTCGCATGGATCGCGGCCATCGTGGGCGCCCTCGTCCTGCTCGGCGGAGGAGCGTTCTTCGCTCTCACCGCGCTCGGAGCAACCGGTGGTGGCGAAACGCCCGAGGACGCGGTCGATCAGATGCTGGTCGCCATCAACGGCGAGGACTTCGTGACCGTCGGTGAGCTGCTCGATCCCGCGGAACGCCGCACGATCGTCGAGCCGATGCTTACCGACATCCTCCCCGAACTCGAACGACTCGGCGTCTTCGACGAGTCCCTCGATCCCGCCGACGTCGACGGCGTCGACTTCGAACTGGCAGACGTCACCTATCGCATCGACCCGCTTGCCGACGACCTGCAGGCCGTCTACTTCACCAGCGGTACGGCATCCTCCGAAGCCACGGCTGCGGACTTCCCCTGGGGCGACGCCATCCGCGACCGCTTCAGCGACAACTTCGAAGACACGCCGCGCACAACCGAAGACATCGAAGACGACGGCACGCCGCTCGTGCTTGTCGAACGCGACGGTCGCTGGTACTTCTCCATGTGGCACAGCATCGCCGAACAGGCCCGCCTCGAGAGTGGCGACGCCCTTCCGCTCGTCGGTGACATGCCGATCGCGCTCGGGTCGGACACCCCCGCGGAAGCGGTCGAGTCGATGATGCAGGACATGGTCGACCTCGATATCCGCAACGTGATCGGCCGGATGGACCCGGCCGAGGCCGCAGCCCTCTACCGCTACTCGCCGATCTTCCTCGGCGAAGCGGAAGGCGAACTCAACTCGCTCCGCCGTGACGCTGCTGCAGAAGGCGTCTCTTGGGAGCTCACGAACATGGAGTTCGACACGGAAGAGGACGGCGACGACGCCATCGTCACCATGCGCGCCTTCACCGTGACCGTGACCACGCCCGATGTCGACGTGGTCGTCACCTGGTCCAGCGAACGCATCAGCGTCGAGCTGAACGCGACGATCGACGGCGAATCCGTCACCGGCTCGATGGAGATCACGCCTCGCCGTTGGACGGTTGCCGGTTCGGCTGGCAGCGAGAGCATCGACCTGTCGGTCGATGTCGATCCCGATGCAGAGACTGTCACGCTGACGGGCGATGTGTCCGGCGAACCGATCGATGGCCAGCTGTCCATGGATGCCGACGGTGTCTGCAGCGAATTCAGCTTCCGCGGCATGGACGCCGACGAGAGCGGTTGCCTCGAGGAGCTCTTCGAAGAGGGCGGGGTGGACGCTTCGTTCTCCCGTCTGCAGATCACACAGTTCTTCACCGCCGCCGACCAGGAGTACCCGGGTATTCCGCTCGCCGCACACCGCACCGACGGCCGCTGGTACGTGTCGCCCACGATGTCGGTGATGAACGCCGTCTCGGACGGACTCGCCGGCGTGACCCGAGAGAGCTTCGAAGCCTTCCTCGACGATCTCGAAGACACCACCGAAACCTTCACGATCGAGGACATCATCGAAGCGCCCTTCGACGCCGCCGACGATGCACCGTTCGGTGTGTTCGACCTCGGCAACGACGATGACGTGTTCGACGCCGTCGAAGATCGTCCCATCGATGTGACCGGCGACGACCCAGCGAACGACGACCCAGCGTTTGCACCCGAGACGTCCCAGGAGTTCACGGCGGCGCCGATCAGTGACCCGTCCTACCTGCAGGGCACGCTCGCCAACAATGAGCATCATCGGTACGTCGTGAACATGGAGGCCGGTGAAGCCCTCGGCGTCACCCTCTATGGCACGTCCGTCGACGGCGGCATCAACGATCAGCTGTTGAGCGTGCTGGACCCGTCCGGTTCCCAGGTGGCGTACAACGACGATGCCGATGGCCTCAACAGCGCCTTGGCCTTCACGGCCGCCGTGGATGGAGAGCACGTCATTGAGGTGCGCGATCTTGGCGGAAACCCCGGCAACTACGAACTCGGCTTCGAGCTCGAGAGCGACGGCTCCGCTCCCTCGATCGTCGACGGGATCGCCCCATCCGTCGACGCACCGATCGACAATCCGTTCGACCTCACGGCCGTGTCAACGGGGACGATTGAACCTGCCGCGGGTTCCACGATCTCGTTCGCCGACAGTCTCGAACCCGACTCGTATGACGTGTTTGACCTGATCGTCACCGACGACGTTGAGCTCACGATCACCGTGCTCGGCGAGCCCGGTACCGAGGTCGATACCAACGTCAGCATCGTCGACATCGACGGTGGCCTTCTCGGCTACAACGACGACGCGGCGGCAGAGGCTGGGCTGGAGAATTTCTACGACAGCTACCTCGTCGCCGAGGTGCCCGCCGGCACCTACACCCTCGAGGTTCACTCGTTCGGTGACAACGACGCTGGCGGTTACGAGCTGATCATCGCAACGAACTGAGGATCGATCTAGGGTCGCCGATGTGAGCACCTCGACCGATGCACCGTTCCGGTTCTACGACAACCGGCAGAAGTACCTCCAGTTCGTCACCACCACCAACGAGAAGTGGCGCGTGGCAGAACGGGCCGCGAGGGAGCTGACGTCGCTGCGACCCGAGCCGCCGGCATTGCGTCTCTTCGATGCTGGCATCGGTGACGGCACGGTGCTGGCGCACCTCATGCGATCAATGCATCGCCGGTTCCCGACGGTGCCGTTCTATGTGGTTGGCAAAGAGATCAGTCTTGAAGACGTGCGGCTCACCCTCGAGAAGCTCGGTGACCGGTTCATCGAGCATCCGGCTTCGGTCGTCGTGATCACGAATCTGCACTACGCCGAAGCGCCACGCCTTCTGCCGAACACGGCAGAGAAGGCCGATCGCATGGTCGTCGAGTACGTCGAACTGGAGGGCGACGATTCGCACGGTTTCGGCGAGCAGCTGCGGGCGATGGACGACTTCATGGTCGAGAACTGGACGGTCGAGCCGAGCAAGAAGACCGGCAACCCGCTCTACAAGACGCCGGCGGCGATGGTGATTCACCGCAAGGACCAGAAGTTCGCGCTCGATCGTGTCATCCCGCGGCCGGACGAGCACGTGGCCGACTACGACCTGATCGTGGCGTCCCAACCCTGGCGGTCGCGGACGGGTGCCGACTTCAAGGTCTCAAAGATCCTGTGCCCGCTCAGCAACAGCCTGCGGCCGAGCGGCGTGCTGCTCGGTATCCAGTCGAAGGGCGACGATCCCGGGATCGAGATCGTGCGAAACATCTGGCCTGACGAAGACCCGTTTCCCGTGGATCGGCACGAACTGTTGAAGGTGCTTCACGGCGAGCTCGGAGACAACGTCCGGAATTTCGACCTCATGGCGTTGCCGGAAACCGAGTCGACGCTCACGTACGAGATGCACACGTTGCCGTCCGAGATCGGCAACAACATCGGTACCTCCACGCTGTTCGCCGCTTGGAATGCCGCGATCTACGTGGCGCAGATCGAAGATCAACGGGTGGAGGAAGCCGCGCTCGACGGTTCATATCTCGAGGCCACAGCGAAGGTCCTGCAGGACCGCGGCGGCCTCTGGTTCAACGACGAGACGTTCGTCATCCGCCGCACCTGACCTCCCGGCCCCACGAGGTGCCTGGCACCTAACAGGGTCTTAGGTGCCAGGCACCTGATGGGGGTTTAGGTGCCAGGCACCTAAGGGTGAGTGGGGGCGTTGTCATCCGGTACCTGTTCGCCGAGGCCAAGTTGCAGGCTGGCGTTCGAGCGCCATGATGCGCTCAACCTCGCCTCCGAAGGGACCGTTGACGTAGAGCTCGTATGATTCAGCGCCGTTGGTTCGCCGGAGAATCTCTTCTGTCGTGAGCCATCGTTCGGGTCGTCGGACTCCCACGTAGGCGGCGTGGCTCGACCATGGATACGTAACGAGTTCGGTGACTCCGAGGTCAAGCGGATTGCGATCGATGTAGCGGGCGACCGCAACGAGATACTGCTCGTCTTCGATGAGCATGGCGGTGTACCGAGACCGAAACATGGGGCCATCGCGGCCATGCCGCTCGTTGAACCAACGGACGTAGTGGCTCGCGTAGTGGTGGACCGCCTCGTCGAGGTTGGCGAGGGGAGTGCGAACAAGCAGGTGGTAGTGGTTTCCCATCAACGCGTAGGCATGGATCTCGATGTCGAAGCGCTCCACGCTTTCGGCAACGAGTGAGAGGAAACGTCGGCGGTCCCGATGGTCGATGAAGATGTTCCTGCGGGAGGCACCACGATTCATGACGTGGTACCAGGCCCCCGGATATTGCTCGCGAAGTGGGCGAGGCATGGGCGTGATCCTGTTCGGTTCTAACGCGGGGGAAGTGGCCTCAAGCTACCCATCCCCTATGACAGGTGCCTGGCACCTAACGGGGTCTTAGGTGCCAGGCACCTAGGAGGGGGACATGGCGGCGTCGATGCGGCGAAACATCGGTGCCGCGAAGACCAGGAGCGATGCGACGATCGCCGATGCCATCACAAACACCCATTGCGTGCCCCACCGTTCAGCGATGATCCCGCCGACGATCGCACCCACGGGGCTGATGCTCCACGCAATGAACAAGTAGGCCGTCATCATCCGACCGAAGATGTGATCATCCACCAGCCGTTGCCGAACGGTTGCGCTGATCACGTTCCACGTCGGATCCGAGATGCCGTGGATCAACGCCGCGAGCACGATGACCGGAACGAACGTGAACGCCCCGTAGATCGCCGCATGAATCGCGAATGTCACGACGCTCAAGCGCATGCTCCACGAATGGCTTGTGCGAGCGACGAGGCCGGCGACGAAGAACGACGCCGCGATCGACACCACCGCCTCGGCCGACAGCAGCAGCCCGTACTGGAACTCGGACAGGCCGATCCGTTCGGTCACGAAGATCACGAACACACCGCCGTGCGCCGAGCCAGCGAAGGAGAACGCGGCCACGGCGAAGGCGAGCGGACGGAGGATCGGGTGGTTCCAGACATAGCGAAGTCCGGCGCGCATCTCCTGCAGGATCGAACCCTCGTCCTCGGACCGCTCCGCCCGGAACCGGCCGGGCAGCAACATCAACGCAGCGGTGGCCAGAACGAAGCAGACGATTCCGGCAACGAATGGTAGGGCGCGGTCCACAGTGAACAAGAAGGCGCCGAGCGGCGGCCCGACGAAGCCGTTCGCGACCGTCTCGCTGGCGCGCAGGCGGCTGTTGGCCGTCTCCAGTTGATCGGTCGACACGAGATCGCGCACGACAGCGGGAAGACCGCCATCGACGAGCACTTCGCCAACTCCGGCGATCACGCCGGCGACCACGAGCAGGGTGATGGTCGGCCGGTCGGCGAAGACGGCGGCGGCCACGCTGCCGAGCGCTACGCATCGCACCAGCTGGGAGACGATGGCGATCTGTCGCCGATCGAAACGATCGATGACGAGGCCCGCCGGCAGCCCGATCACCAGATACGGAAAGAACCGAACCGCCGACACCAGTGCGACCAGCCGGGCATCATCGGTGATCGCGACCGCCAGGAGCGGGAACGCAACGACTGACACTCCATCGGCGAGGTTGGAGATGGAGAACGACGTCCACAGTGTCCAGAATCGGCGCCCCAGCCCGTCCGTCGTCATGCTGCGACCTTAGGCGGACGCCACGCCGAATCAGGTTGGAGCGGTCCCTTGGAGCTGCGCGGCGATGGGCCATGCATCCTTGGGCGTGTTCGACAGGACGGCCCAGACCGTCCCGTCGGATCTGTTCACTTCGCTCACGAATGACACGCCGGCGTCATGACCTTCGAGGCGAACCGTGCCGCGTTCGCTCAGCCAGAACCCCAGGCCATACCGGTCGTTGTCCCGGCGCTCCACCATCGCGTCGACGGCATCGGCGGACACGAGCCGTCCGGCGAGGAACGCATCCCAGAAGTGATGGATGTCCGCCGCGGTGCTGAAGCAACCACCGTCGCCGCTCCCGATGACGGGGAGGTGCAGCTCGTTCGTTCGGAGCTCGGCCGGGTCCGAGAACAGATAGCCGGTCGCCGTTCCGGGTGGGAGCGAGTCCATCCGCTGGAACCGCGTGGAGGCGAGCCCGGCGGGACCGAGCACGTGGCGATTGACCAGCTGCTCGAACCGTTCGCCCCCGACTCGCTCGGCGATCAGCGCCAGCACGACGAAGCCGGAGTTGTTGTACTCGAACCGTTGGCCGGGCTCGAAGACCTGGGGGTTCCCGTCGAGGACCTGGAGGTAGGGCTCGGTGCCATCGAGCTGGTGGACCGGCACGTCGAGGATGTGGTCGGCAACGCTTTCGATGACGCTCTCGTCGACGTAGTCGCCGATGCCGGAGCGGTGCCCGAGAAGGTGACGCACGGTCACTCGGTCGTCGATCAGGGGGAGATCGTCGCCGAGGATCGTCCGTACGGGTGTGGAGAGCTCAACTGCGCCGGCCTCGACCAGTGCCATGACGGTGACAGCTGTGAACCCCTTGGTCCCGCTGGCCAGCCCGAAGACGGTCGAAGGCTCGTTCGGAATCGACCACCGACGATCCGCGAATCCAGAAGCCCGAACCTCCGGCGGCGCCCCAAGCCGCCCAAGCGAAACAACCCCAGAAAAAGAAGAAAGATCCAACCCCTCAAGCCCCGCGTCCATGAGGAGAAACCCTACGCGTCTACGAGTACCTGAGACCGCGAGTTATGGCCCGCCAGGGC
>CALBVR010000267.1 GCA_937969565.1 uncultured Acidimicrobiales bacterium
TCCTCGACCACGCCGGGCTGTGCCAGCAACTCCGTGAACGACATGCCTCCGCTGTTGTCCACGGCAACCGATCAGCGAGCGGGAACGGTGTCGAACCCGCAGAAGGGGCGCAGTACGTCCGGCACGGCGAACGAACCGTCCGCCTGCTGGTAGTGCTCCATCAGGAACACGAGTGTCCGTCCGACCGCACAGGCGGTGCCGTTGAGGGTGTGAACGAACTCGGTGCCCGACTCGCCCTTCACGCGGGTGCCGAGGCGACGGGCTGAGTAGTCGGTGTAGTTGGAGCAGGAGGTCAGCTCCCGGTACGCACCTTCGGACGGCAGCCAGACCTCGCAGTCGTACTTCTTCGCCGCCGGGTTCCCGAGGTCACCGGCCGCCACATTGATCACCCGATAGGGCAGAGCCAGCTCGTCGAGGATCTCGCGTTCGATCTCCAGAAGAAGCTCATGCTCCTCCCAGGACTTCGCCGGATCCGACCAGATGAACATCTCCACCTTGTCGAACTGGTGGACTCGAAAGATGCCGCGTGTGTCCTTGCCGTAGGTCCCGGCCTCGCGGCGGAAGCAGGAGGAGAACCCGGCGTACCGAAGTGGAAGATCGGCAGCGTCGAGCCGGTCGCCTCGGTGCAGCCCGGCCAATGGGACCTCGGAGGTTCCGACAAGGTGGAGTTCGTCCGCCGTGACCTCGTACACCTGATTGCGGTCGGTCGGAAAGAAGCCCGCGTCGATCATCATCTGCTCACGAACCAGCACCGGCGGAACCGTCGGGATGAAGCCGCGTGCCACGAGCTTCTGCATCGTCCATTGCACGAGTGCGAACTCGAGCAACACGGCCTCGCGCTGCAGGTAGGCGAATCGGGATCCACTGACCTCTGCGCCCTTGTCGCCGTTCACCCACCCCATGGCGGCGCCGAAATCTGCGTGATCCATCGGAGGTGCATCAGGCGTGCCGCCGACGGTCGTGACCAGGTCGAAGTCTTCCTCGCCTCCGGCGGGTACCGACTCGTGAGCGGGGTTCGGGATGGTGATGGCCAGCTCGTCGACGGAGGCCTGGAGCTCGGCCAACTCGGCTTCCTTCGCCTTCAGTGCTTCCTTGATGCCATTGGCAGCCTCGATACGGGCCGGACGCTCCTCGGGCGACGCCTTGCCGATCTCCTTCGACACCCGGTTGGATTCACCCCGGAGCTCTTCGACCTCGGACATGAGCCCGCGGCGCTGGCCGTCGAGTTCGCTGAGTCGGTCCAGATCCTCGGCGGTGGCGCCCTTGAGGATGGCGCCGTCACGCACGGCGGGATCGTCGAGTTTGCGTAGATCAATCACGCTTTGACGCTAGCGTCTGCGCCAGCCGCGGCGGCGTCCTTTCGGGTCTTCACCCTGTTGGGTGATGATCGTCTTCAGCTCGTCGCCGGACAGGCCGGTGGCGTCGTGGAGCTCCTGGGCTGACGCACCGATTCGCCATGCGGTCGCGATTCGACGATCGCGTTCCTCGTGGTCGTCGGCGACATCTCCGATGCGTTGCAACGTCGTATGGATGGCGGCGCGTTTCTCCGTGCCGCCGAGGCCGAAGGCCACGGGTTCTATTCGTCCCGCATCACGGTGACGTCGTGCGGGTGGCTCTCCCGGAGGCCGGACGAGGTGATCCGAACCATACGCGACTGCGTGCGCAGTTCTTCGATGGAGCCAGCGCCGGCGTACCCCATGCCGGAGCGGAGCCCGCCCATCATCTGGCCAATGAGATCGTCGATCGATCCCGCATATCTCACACGAGCCTCGACGCCCTCGGGCACGTGCTTGCCCGGCGTCTGCCCGGAGCCATAGCGATCTGCGGCCCGGCCTCGCATCGCGCCGGCGGAACCCATGCCCCGGTAGGTCTTCCACATCGCGCCGTCGACCAGTTCGAGCTCACCCGGCGCTTCGTCCGTGCCGGCAAGGAGGTTGCCGACCATGACGGCGTTCGCTCCTGCGGCGAAGCACTTCACGATGTCGCCCGAGGTGACCACTCCGCCGTCGGCGATGATGGGCACGTCGTGGGCGGCTGCAGCGACGGCCGTTTCATGGATCGCGCTCATCTGCGGCATTCCCGCACCTGCCACGATTCGGGTGGTGCAGATGCTGCCCGCACCCACGCCGACCTTGACGACGTCGGCGCCGGCTTCGACGAGTGCGTCGACGCCTTCGGCCGTGACCACGTTGCCGCCGACAACGACGATCTCCGGGGCGTTCTGCTTGATGGTTCGCACTGCGTTGATCACGCCGGCGGTGTGACCGTGCGCGGTGTCGAGCACGAGCATGTCGACACCGGCATCGGCCAGCAGCTTCGCCCGCTGATCGGTGTCGGTCACACCGACGGCCGCTCCGACCCGCAGCCGGCCGGCGCCGTCGAGCGTCGCATTCGGCTTCTCGATCCGCTTGTCGATGTCCTTCACCGTGATGAGACCGACGAGGATGCCGTCGTCGTCGACCAGCGGAAGCTTCTCGATGCGATGACGGTGGAGGATGGCCTTGGCCTCATCGAGGGTGGTGCCCGCTCGAGCCGTCACCAGATCGGTGCTGGTCATGAAGTCGGTGACCGGACGCTCGTACTCGTCCTCCGTGCAGAACCGGATGTCGCGATTCGTGAGGATGCCAACCAACTTGCCCGAGTCTTCGCAGATCGGAACACCGCTGATCTTGTGCGTGCCCATGAGTACTTCAGCGTCGTCGAGGGTGGCCGAGGGGGACAGCGAAATCGGGTTCGAGATCATGCCGGCCTGGGCTCGCTTGACGCGGTCGACTTCCAGGGCCTGATCCTCCGGGCTGAGGTTCCGGTGCAGCACACCGATGCCGCCTTCGCGGGCCATGGCGATCGCGAGCGTGGCTTCGGTGACCGTGTCCATCGCCGCAGACATGAGCGGCGAACGCAGGGTGATGCCGGCCAGCTCGACCGTGGTATCCACGTCGTGCGGGAGGACTTCGCTGTAGCCGGGGACGACCAACAGGTCGTCGAAGGTCAGCGCTTGCGACCCTGCGAAGAGGGCCTTGTTCCGTGTGAGGTCATCCGCTCGTCCCATGGACCGAGGTTAGCGGGATCAATCCCGCCTCACCCGGCTGGGACGGCCAATTCGGACCTCCGTTCCAGCGGTCCAATGCACGACCGGGCTGACGTCCGGAATCGGGTGACCGGCGGCGGCCATCAACTCGTCGTCGAGCTCCAAAAGCTCCGCTCGTTGAAGCGGCCAGATGCCGTGGCTGACCGGTGCGTGGAGCAACTGACCAAGGAAGGTGGAGAACAGTCCCCACCTCGCGGTGAGGAAGTGTTCGAACTCGGTTTGCTCCTCGTTCGGAATCCGCTCGCCCGGACGTACCCGCGTCCGCGATCGAACACCGGCCGGTTTGGGCCACCGTCGAGTCGACTCGTAGCGCCATTCGCCGTCGCCCTGGTCGGCCGTCATCGTTGCCCAGAAGTACGGGAGTCCGTAAGCGACGCGAGCCATCGTGGTCGCAGACAATCGCCCGGCTTCGAGCGAATCGAACCACACTCCCGGGGTCCCATCAGGCCCTCGAACGTAGGTGCGCACGTTCGTCTCCGGGAAGCGGCCTTCGCGCGGGATGGGGATTCCACCGGGAAGCAGGACCTCCATCTCGAAGGGCACCAACGCAACCCAGGCCTTGCCGTCATACGTGTCCACGGTGAGTCCGTCCGGAAGGGTGGCCTGTACGTGGTCGGGGTCGAACGGCCAGTGCAGGAACGTGAGATTCCGCCACCACATCCGCATCACTTCAAAGCGGACCGGCGTCGGGCACACGATGGGATGGGCTTCGGACATATGGCCAGTGAACCAGTGATTGGCTCTCGGTGGCGGTCCGTTCAGGAAAGCGAGTAGCCCACGGCAGCCGCCAGCAGCCCGAACACGAGCGTTCCCGTGAGGTAGGCGACGGCGTCTCGTCGCCGGCCCTCGCGTGCAATGCACTCGATCTGCGCAATGAACGTGGAGAACGTCGTGAAGGCTCCGAGCCCGCCAACACCGATCGCCGTCAGCGTGGACATCTCCGCTCCCTGCATCCACCCGAGCAGGAATGCACCGGTGACGTTCACCAGCAACGTGGCGAACATGCGCCGGTTGAATGCCGTGTCGAACCCGGCAGCGGCCGCGCGCAGCAGCGTCCCCGCGAAGGCGGCGGCCACGAAACCGAGCGCAGTCATACGGCCGGCTCCGGAGTGCCGTCGATCCAGCTGCGAACCAGCACGAAGGCGCCGAGCCCGACGGTCACACTCGCCCCCACGTAGAAGGCGGCCATACCGGCCCGTCCATCATCCGCCAGCACGACGGCCTCCACTGCGAAGGTCGAGAACGTGGTGAGCCCGCCGCAGAAGCCGGTGCCCGCCGCCATCCGAACGTCCTGTCGCAGCGCCGACCGGTCGACACCGGCCAGCAGTCCGCAGCCGATGATGTTGACCAGAAACGTGGCCCACGGAAACGACGCCGCGGGGACGAGCTCGTTGACGCCCCATCGCACCGATGCAACGATCATCCCGCCGAGGCCGATGGCGGCGAGGGAAAGGGCTCGTTTCATTGCGGCAACGCTAGTGCCAGGTGCGACACTGAAGGGATGGATCTCACCGGGATGCGCACCGAGTACGAGGCGGAGGGAATCGATCCCGACGCGTTCGCCCACGATCCGACCTCGCAGTTCGCTTCCTGGTTCGCCGAGGCGGTCGAGACCGAAGAGGCCGAGCCGTACGCCATGGTCGTGTCGACGGTCGATGCAGCTGGCCGACCTCGGGGGCGAAACGTCCTGCTTCGTGGCGCCGACGCCGACGGCTTCGTCTTCTTCACGAACTACGGCTCCGACAAAGCGACGGCGATGGAACACACCGGCGTCGCCGCCCTCACGTTCCACTGGCACCGCTTGCACCGACAGGTCCATGTCGAAGGAACCGTGGAGCGGGTGTCGGCGGCGGAGTCCGACGCCTACTTCGCCAAACGACCGCGTGAGAGCCAATTGGGTGCGTGGGCCAGCGTGCAGAGTTCTGAGCTGGCGAACCGGGCAGCGTTGATCGATCGGCTCATGGCCGTCACAGCCGAATTCGATGGAGGGCCGGTGCCCCGACCCGACTTCTGGGGTGGCTTCCGTGTCCGGCCGGATCGGGTCGAGTTCTGGCAGGGCCAGCCCAGCCGCCTCCACGATCGCCTGCGCTACGACCGAACGGACGACGGGTGGCGAAGGGTGCTGCTCAGTCCGTGATCGGCAGCGGTCGGGCAGCGATGCTCGCCCGCACCTCGCCATCGGCGGTGACCCACTGCTGTACCCCAGCCTCACCCATCGACTCGATGATGGTCAGCGGCTCACCGGAGATCGATGGCTTGCGCCATTCGATTTCGACGCGAAGCGGTGCCGGCGGCGCATGGCCGCCGAGCGACTCCTCGAGGATCGCCAGGTACGCAGCGTTGTTCACGTGGCGGAAGGCGTCCATGTCGGTCTGACGAAAGCGGAACTCCATGGTGTTGGTCCCCGCTTCCGGTGGCCGCTTGGGGTGGCGGAGCTTGCTGTCCACCGCTCGTCCGCCCGTGGCTTCCAGGTAGGCGTTGGCGAACTCGTCACCCCACTTGACCGGCCGGCCCGATGTCGTGTCGATGTGGATCCACAAGGCTGCCGCCTCGACGTGCCCGCCGTTCGAGCCACGGATCGTGGTGCGCCGCTCGGCCCAACGGGCGCCGGTTCCGGAACACCAGGTCGTGAGCGTGAGCGACTCCCTCGCGGTCGGATGTTGGAGGATCTCGATGGCGCTTCTACGGGCCACCCAGGCGAGCCCGAGCTGCGGCAATCCGGCATCGTCCGTGTCGGCGTTTCCGGCGTCCTGCAGGAACCGGAAGATCGCATCGAACTCCATCCGGCCGTCCGGGTTGGCGTCAGCGATGGACACTGTCCGGCTGATCGTGAAGGTGCGCCCCGATGACGGGGCCGGCACCAGATCGTCGCTGGGTGTCGGGACGGGTTCAGTGGGAGTCATCTTGGGCCGAATGGTAGGGGAGGGCCACGGGTAAGAACACCTTGAGAACTCAGGCCATGGAGCACCCGAACGGGAATTCGACAGACGAAACTGTGGGTTCAAGCGTGGTGTCCGGACAACCCGGGCGAACGACCAGAACTCACCAACGGGAGGAACCATGAACGGTACGGGCAACGCCACTCGGCTTCGTCTCGTCGCGCTCTTCTCCACGGTGGCATTGCTGGCGGCTGCCTGCGGCTCCTCCGCCGATGATGGTGGCACGGTCACACTCGGCAACGGTGAGATCAGCGTGGACACCGACCTCGACGACGGTGGCGCCGAAGCGGGTGCCGGCGCGAGCGAGTCGAACTTCACCTACGAGACCCCAGAGGGGCTGATCGTGGAGTTCGCCGACCTCACCGATGGCCCGGTGGTCATCAATTTCTTTGCCTCCTGGTGTCCGTCGTGCATCGCCGAGATGCCGGACTTCGAAGCCGTCTTCCAGCAGTTCGGCGGTGAGGTGGAGTTCCTCGGCCTCGCCATGCAGGACCGCACCGAAGCGGCCGTCGAACTCGTCGCCGAGACTGGAGTCACCTATCCCATCGGCCTGGACCCGGACGGCGACATCTTCGCCCAGTTCAAGGGACTGGGCATGCCCACCACGGTGTTCGTGGGGGCCGACGGCACCGTCGAGCGGGTCCACTCCGGCCAGCTCAGCGCCGAAGGCCTCGCCGACATCATCAACGAAGACCTGACCTCGTAGGAGCCAGCACGATGCCAAGCTTTGATCTGCTCGCCTTTCCATTCGCCGCTGGCCTCGTGGCCGCCTTCAACCCGTGTGGCTTCGCCATGCTGCCGACGTACCTCACGTACTTCCTCGGCCTCGACGACGACAACACCTCGGTCGCCAAGTCGGTGCTTCGGGGCGGGGGTGTCGGCCTTGCGCTGACCGCTGGTTTCCTCACGGTCTTCGCCGTCTTCGGCGTGCTGTTCGAGGTGGTCCTCGGTGCCGGCGCTCGCAGCGCCATCCAGAGCGCGCTGTGGATCGTGACCGTGATCAGCGGTCTGTTCATTCTCGGCCTCGGCGTCGCCATGATTCGCGGCTTCCAGCCGGTGCTGAACCTGCCGAAGCTGCAAATGGGAACCGGGAGCCGCCAGGTCGGCTCCATGTACCTCTTCGGTGTCTCCTACGGCGTCGTCTCGCTCGGCTGCACGATCGGTCCGTTCCTCGTTGCCGTGACCGGCTCGGTTGCCAACACCAACGCCCGCTTCGGTTCGCTGTACGCCTTCATCGCCTACGCCCTCGGCATGGGTGCCGTCATCGTCTTCCTGACCATGGCACTCGCCGCCGGCCGCAGTGGCGTGGCGAACAAGATGCGCTCGCTGCTCCCGAAGATCAACCGTGCATCGGGCGTGCTGCTGGTGCTCGCGGGCATCTACCTCGTGAGCTACGGCTGGTTCGAGAAGGACCCCATCAACAACAGCAACTTCATCATCGACGGCGCCGAGGGCATCCAGAGCTCGATCGTCAACTGGATCACGAACGATCTCGGGGCCGAGCGGGCCGGCCTGGCCATGCTGGTTGCGATCGGTGTGATCGGTGCCGGCGCTGCCATCTGGCGCTTCCAGAGCCGAAACACCCTCCCCGAGCACGACTGAAGGGCCTGGCACCTTTTCCCCTCAATGGTGCCAGGCACGTGGTGCCAAACCCTGAAAAATCAACGTTTCGATGCGAAAGGAGCCTGGCACCTTTCGACACCGAAGGTGCCAGGCACCATTCAGGGGCGGTTGGATTCGCCGGCGGCCACCCAGAGGATGGCGGCGCCGAGCAGAAGCTGCGTCACGGCCACGACCACCAGAAGCACATAGGTGGTCGGATCGTCCGTTCCCGAGTCGCTGATTGCAGTCACGAGCAACACGATGGTCCCCAACACGACCCCGGCAACGCCGAGACCCACGAAGAGCCAGCCGACGACACGGGCCGCTTGAACGAAGTGCGCTCGTGTCACGACCCGAGGTCGTAGCGCAGGCGTCCGTTCACCTCGGTGCGGGTCGCACCGTCGTGCAGACGCAGCCATTCCAGGTGAGCGAATGTTTCGCTCGAGGCCATGCCACCCCAGGACCGCTCACGGAACAGCAGCCGCATGTACGCCTCGACCTCCGCATCGCCGACCTCGGTTCCGATGTCGCGGACTCGATCAAGTCGTTCGACGTGGTGATCCGAAATGGCCTGCGCCCGACCGGGCAGATCGTCGAACGGGTCGCCGTGAGCGGGGAGCACGATCGTCGCTTCGTCGTACGAACCCACGAGGGCCAGTGACCGGAAGAACTCGCCCAACGGATCCTCGTAGTCGGTGATGCCGCTGATGTGCGGAGTGATGTGCGGAAGCACATGGTCACCCGAGAAGAACACGCCGTTCTCCGCGCCCCACAGACAGATGTGGTCGTCGGCGTGACCCGGGGTGTGGACGACCTCATACGACACACCACCGAGTTCGATGCGGTCAGCGTTCGTCACGATCGTGGTCGGGGCCGGCGGCTGCATGCTGGCCCGAATCCCGATGCCGTCGGCGTAGTGACGCAGCGGCTCCGCCGGGATCTGCGGTGTGATGTCTCCCCATGGTGTGGGGCGGACGAGCTTCGCCGCGACTGCCTCGATCTCTACGAGGGGACGATGCAAGAGGTCGGCTGAGTCTTCGCCGATGTCGACATCCTCGTACGCCCGGTGCCATTTCGAACCGAACCCCCGATGGGCGATGACCCGGAGCGGATGGCGCGTGTCGAGCTGCGCAAGCCGGGCGACGCCGCCGTAGTGATCGTGATGGCTGTGGGTGATGACGACCGTGTGGACGTCGGCGATGTCGAGGCCAACGGACGAGAGCCGGAGCCGCAGCGCCTCGTGGGATGCCCCGTCGGGAAGTCCTGGATCGATGAGGGCGAGGCCCCGGTCGTCTTCGATCGCATAGCAGTTGACGTGCCCGAGCCCGGGCAAGAACACCGGCAGCATGAGCCGAAGAATGCCGGGCGCGATCTCGACGACGTCCTCGGAGGCCGGCAGGTTCTCCGACTTGGGTGGCCGAGACTGCGGGCCGTCGGTCACGGCGTGGTGTCGGTCGCTGCCGGAGCCTCGAGGAAGACGGCAGAGCGGTAGTAGACGAGTTCCGCCACCGATTCGCGAATGTCGTCCATGGCTCGATGTCCGGCCGCCTTCTTCGGTGCCTTGGAGAGCACGCCGGGGTACCAGCGTCGAGAAAGTTCCTTGATGGTGGAGACGTCGACCGAACGGTAATGGAGGAATTCCTCCACCTCGGGCAGTTGCGATGCGAGGAAGCGGCGGTCGGTGCCGATGGAGTTGCCGCACAACGGGACCGTGCCGGGCTCGCTGATGTGCTCCCGCAGGAAGTCGAGGGTGGCCTGGCCGGCCTCTTCAAGCGTGATGGTCGATGCTTCGATCTGTTCGAGAAGCCCGGACTTGGTGTGCATCTTGCGCACGAAGTCGTCCATCTGGGCCATGGCCTCCGGCGGCTGCGTGACGACGAGGTCAGGCCCTTCGGCGATGACCTCGAGGTTGTCGTCGGTCAGCAGCGTGGCGATCTCCACGATCACGTGCCGACTCGGATCGAGGCCGGTCATTTCGAGATCCATCCAAGCAAGCATTCTCGCCAGCCTACCGCTCGGACTACGCTCCGGGCGTGCTTGACATCCCCCTCCAGCAACTCGATCCCGACCTCGCCCCACCCGCCTATGCGAATCCCGGCGACGCCGGCGCCGACCTCGTCGCAGCGGAGGCCGTGACGCTCGCCCCCGGCGGCGGGCGAGCCCTTGTTCCGACCGGCGCGGCCATTGCACTTCCGGACGGCTACGCCGCCTTCGTGCAGCCGAGAAGTGGACTCGCCTACAAGCACGGCGTGACCGTGCTGAACTCACCGGGCCTCATCGACTCGGGCTACCGCGGCGAGTTGAAGGTGCTGCTCATCAACACCGACCCGACCACACCGTTCGCGATAGAGCGCGGCGATCGAATCGCCCAACTCGTCATTCAGCGCGTCGACGAGGCGCGGTTCGTCCTGGTCGACGAGCTGCCGGACTCAACTCGGGGCGACGGGGGCTTCGGTTCCACCGGGGTGAAAAGCTCCTGATCGTTCGGGTCAGATCCGCTTCGTGAATTGCACGACCCCGGCAACGGGGTCGGCATCGAAGCGATCGACGAGGTCCGTGACGACCACCTCGAAGCGGACGATGTCGTCGAGGTCCGTTGGGCGTGCGCCCGCATCCAGCCGTTGGCTCGCGCTCACGAGAAGTTCATGGTCGTCGACCTCGAAGGTGACATCGACCGATCCGGCGTGATCCTCGTCGTTGAGCAGGAGGGCGAAGGTTTCGTCGATGGCGAGTCGGAGGTCGTCGATCGCCCGAACCGAGAGTCCCTTGCGGCGCGCGATCGACGCGGCGCCGATCCGAACCAGCCGAACGAACCGCATTGCGGCAGGGATGGTGAGGCTGATGACGTCGGTCTCGGCTTCGCCGGACCCGGGTGCATCGACTGCCAAAGCCATGATCTCAGTGTGGCAGGGAGGGTGGCGTTCGCAGCGGACCGTGTCGCCCGTGCGGGTGGGGATGGCGACCGCCTAACGTGACCGTGTGACGATTCTGGTGGATCCGGCCCGATGGCCGTGGCGGGGTACGACCTGGTGTCACCTCGTCTCTGACGACCACTTGGACGAACTGCACGAATTTGCCGCTCGACTCGGCTGTCGGCGTGTGGGCTTTCAAGGTGACCACTACGACATCGACATCGACACCAGGGAGGTGGCGATCGAGCTCGGCGCCGTGGCCTGCGACAGCCGTGAGCTGGTCCGGAGGTTGCGCGGTGCCGGCCTTCGTCTCCGCCCCTCCACCTTCCCGAAGTGGTCGATGGTGGAGCAATGGACCGACCTCGATGGTGCCGCGAACGTGCTCGCGGCCGCCGACCTCGTTCCGGAGCTACGAGCGCTGGTCGATCGACACCTTCGCCACGACACGATCGATGCGGCGAGCGGCGTCGTGGTGCTGACCCGTTCACTGGGGGACGCAGTCATGGTGTTCGGCGACGGGAACGCTCCGTCATTGGCGGAGGAGCCCGTGGAAGGTGTCCACATGCGGGTCGATCGTTTCGACCGGTGGGCCGTCGAGCTCGTCCATCCGCCCCTGCGCTCCGAGCAGTAGGGACGACCGCCTCGACGAAGCAGGCCAGCGACTTTCCGTTGGAGAGCCAACACCGTAGACTCGTCGGCCGCATGAAGAACTGGCTGTCGGGCGTGGCTGCCCTCGTGGTTTTGGCCGGCTGTTCGTCCACGGGCACTGATGTTGCGGGGGTGTCGACGAGCGTGCCGACCACAACTTCGACGACCACCAGCACGACGACCGTTGCGGTGCAGACGGCGGACGCCGCCGAAGCCTCCGAGGTGATCGCGGTGCCCGCAGCGGAACTCCGCTCGCCCGGCACCATCACGATCGGCGATGTTGTCCACGAGTTCGCCTTCGAGTGTTACGCCGCAGGCGTGGGCGACGTGCTGGCGCTCGGCGTCGGCACAGGCGCGACCGACCCCGGAACGCAAGCGATCGTGCAGGCCTTCTTCGGGATGCCGTACGTCGCCGTGCAGTTCGCCGACGGCAGTGTGCAAGAGCTCGCGGTCGACCGCGTTGCCGATCTCTTCCTGCAGGGGAGCGACATCCGCGGGAGCGCGCTTCGTTTCGTGAATGCGGCGGACTCCGCTGGCGTGGGTGAGGCCGTTGGTCTCGGCGCTGTCACCGTGGAGTGCAACGGATTCGCACCGGGCCTGCCCGAAGGCTGGGTTGGCACCGTCGACGGCTGATCAGCAGCCCGTTTCACCCTCGATCACACCGACCCGGCCGGACCGGAACGAGGTCGTCGTCGTACCGTCCGTCGAGAAGATGACTCGGAACGCCGCGTCGTTCGCGTCGGCGGGCGTGAAGATCAGGTCATTCCCGCCACCGGCGCGGGGAGCAGATGTGAGGCGGTCACCGAAGAGTGCGAACAATTCGTCCTCGGTGCTGCCGACTCCGGCGCCAGACCGGGTGGTGATGAGGTCCGTTGTGACATCGACCCGTTCGATCGTGCCCGCGGTGACCGTGAGCTCGACACCGACCGGTCCGCCTTCCGGTCGAATCTGGTAGCACTCGGCGTTTGCCGTCCCGACGGGGACGAGCGATGCGCCCAGCGCCGACTCGGCTCGAGCCACGGTCATTCCGAACTGCACCCGGTCGATGCCGACGGTGCTGACGGAGGACGAAGCGTCGAAGGCCGGGGTGCCGACGAGGTCGGGTGCTTCGGTCGTGGTGGTGGTCGTGGTCGGCGCCGCGGTTGTGGGCGGCGCAGCCGTCGTTTCGACCGCCACGGACGTGGGCGGAACCGTTCCGACGCTGGCTTCGCCGTCTCCACCGCAGGCGGCAGCGACGAGCGCGACGGCCATGATGGAGGAACGGAACACGGGAGTGGTGGCCATGGGTCTGCGCACGACTCCGAGTGTACGTCAGCTGTGCCATGGGTCACGAAACGACGGGGGTGTGTGCACGCATTCGACCGGGAGCTGCTTGGCTGGTTGGGTGCGCCTCCGCCTGTTCCTCCTCGCCTTCACGACCGCCGTCGTGGTGAGCGCATGCAGCTCTTCGGGACCAGACGTTGAATCGGTGGCAGAATCCGCTGCGCAGCCGGTTCCCGAGACGACCACCACCACGACGGCAACGACCACCACCACGACCACCACGACGACGACCCTGCCGCCACCCACGGTGGAGGAGTGCCTGGCGGAAGTGCCGCTCGACGTGAAGTTGGGCCAGCTGCTCTTCCCCGTGATGACGCAGTCCGAGTTCGGTGAGGCAACCGTGCTCGCCGCCAACGGTCAGATCGCCGGCGTGGTGGTGTTGGGTTCGCCGGATGCCAGGATCGCCCGCGACATCGAAGCGATGCAGACGACCTCGCTCGTCGGGCCGAGCATCATCGCCGTCGACGAGGAAGGCGGCCGCGTCCAACGGCTCGACGATCTCGTGGGAGCGCTGCCCAGCGCCCGCGCGATGGCGAGCGGTGGCTCCGCGGCCGACGTTCGCGCCCAATCTCGTGCGCACGCGGAAGCGATCGGTGCGCTCGGTTTCACGATGAATCTTGCTCCCGTGCTCGACCTGGACAATGGCGTGTACATCCGCGATCGGTCCTTCGGCGCCGATCCCGAGCAGGTCATCGAGTACGCATTCGCCTTCGCAGACGGCGTTCTCGACGCCGGTCTGACCCCGACGGCCAAGCACTTTCCCGGCCACGGACCCGGCAGCGACAGCCACACCGGATTGCCCACGTTGCCCCCGCTCGATCAGCTCAGAGCTGCCGATCTCGTGCCGTTCGTTGCTGCCATCGACCGTGGCGATCTTCCGATCATGGTCGGTCACCTCGTCATTCCCGGCGTGACGGATGGTGAGCCCGCAACCCTCTCACCGGCAGCGGTCACCGGGCTGCTGCGCGACGAGCTCGGTTTCGACGGTCTTGTCATGACCGACGCGCTCAACATGGACGCCATTTCGGTCCAGCGATCGAATGATGAGGCTGCCGAGCTTGCCCTCGTTGCCGGGGTCGATCTCGCAATGCTCGGACGCATCGCCGACGTCGTGCCAACGATCGAACGGTTGCGGGCCGCAGTCGATGCCGGCCGTCTCAGCCTCGACCGGGTCAACGAGTCGTTCCTGCGGGTGCTCGAGACGAAGGGCGTGGAGGTCTGTTCACTTCCCGCCGAGGTTGCGCCGGCGATCGCATGCAATGGCGTGACGACCGGAGCATGCGGTCTCGTGGGAGGCTGACCTCACGGGTCTTTTGGCCCTTGCTGGTCCTCGATGGCGACTGATACTCATTGAGTCACTGGAACCCACACGACACCCAGGAGACACTTCATGCGCTCGCTTCGCATCCGCACCATCGCCGCAATGGCCGCTCTTTCCATCAGCGCTCCGCTGCTCGCCACATCGGCGGCCGGAGCTCAGGACGTCCCGGCATTCAACTGCCAGGGATTGGCGATCACCCTCGACCTGTCCGTCGACACCGACCGGTTCGACGGTGCGACCTTCTTCGGTACCGAGGGCGACGATGTCATCTTCGGCACGGAGGGCAATGACCGAATCCACGGACTTGGTGGCAACGACGTGATCTGCGGTGCTCAAGGCATCGACCGCATCTGGGGTGGCGACGGCCGTGACACACTGAATGGCGGCGGCGACAAGGACTACCTGTACGGCGGGGCCAACGCCGACGAGCTGCTCGGCGGCGACGGAGCCGACGTGCTGAACGGTGGCAAGGGCAAGGACATTCTCCGCGGTGACGACGGCTCGGACCGCCTGAACGGCGACGTCGGTGACGACTTCCTGCTCGGTGGAACCGGGAACGATCGCCTCAACGGCGGCGCCGGCAACGACCAGCTTCTCGGCGAACGGGGCAAGCGGGATCGCTTGTACGGCAGCATCGGCGACAAGGACATCTGCGGCGACCCGCAGGGCGACACGACCTTCACGCTCGACTGCGAAACCCTCGTCGGCAACCTGACGCCTGCGGCCTGATCGACGCTCGACGCACTGCGTTGGTTGTAGGCCGCCCGGGGCTCGAACCCGGCACCTTGGGATTAAAAGTCCCCTGCTCTACCCGATGAGCTAGCGGCCCGGGTAACGGCTCAAAGGATACCGCTCGACGCAGAAGAAGCCTGTTTGAGGCCCCGATCGCTTGTGCGATCGGGGCCTTGGGCGTTTTCTCCCGATGTGCGCAGCCGCGTTGGCCCGGTGTGTTACAAATTGGTTGCACCCAGTATCTTGGCCGCGCGGGCGGTGTGTGATGAACATGCCGTGGAAAACGGCGAAAGGTGAGCCTCCTCGTGCGATCACAATTTCCGACGACGTTGCGTCGTCGATTCACCACTCTTCTTCTCGTTGCGTCAATGCTCGTGTTTGGGCTGGGCGTGAGCGGTGTTGCCGCGCAGTCCTCGGCGAACTGCACCGGCGATGTCGTGCTCGAATTCAACAGCGTCCGGCTGCTGAATCTCGACGGCCAGCGCCGCGCGGGCCCGTTCCCGGTCGAACTCGATGCCGGTGTGTACGTGGTGACGGCCGGCAGCTTCGACCTCCACACCCCCGGTCAGCTGAGCCAGACCCAGGAGCAATGGCAGATCCGATCGGACAGTGGATGGGTTTCGCCGTTCACGCTTGACGTGCCGGACGACCAGCAGACGATCATCACCCGGTTCGTGCAGCAGAACGTGACCCAGCCCGTCACGGAGATCACGCTCGACCACCTCGGGCAGGGCGGAATCAACTCCGTCGATCCCACGTGCGTCGGGTTCACGCTCGTGAGCGCCGCCGCAGACGATTGCAGCTCGAGCGATCCGAACGCGGTGGTCGACGCCGACGGCAACGTGACCTGCGACGATCCGGCGGACCCTGCTGATCCGGCGGACCCTGCCGATCCGAACGATCCGGCAGATCCGGCAGATCCGGCAGATCCGGCGGACCCTGCCGATCCCGCTGATCCGGCGGACCCCGCTGATCCCAACGATCCGGCAGATCCGGCGAACCCCAATGATCCCGGACGGCCGACGGCACCCGGTGATTGTGAAGACGGTGGCGTGGCCGGCGACCTGGTCGATGCCCTCGACCCGGACGGTGCCGGAGACGACGACTGCAACGCTGACGATCCGAATGTGGCGAACCCGAACCCGGGTGATGATCCGGCGGATCCGAACGATCCGGCTCGGCCTGACGATCCTGATGTGGCCAACCCGAACCCGGGTGATGATGCCGATGATCCGAATGTGGCCAACCCGAACCCGGGTGATGATGCCGATGATCCGAATGTGGCGAACCCGAACCCGGGCGACGACGATGACCCCGATGCAGCCGCCGATCCGAACACCGGCGACGACGACGTACCGGTCGAGGTGGCCGGGGCGGTTGAGGAGATCACGGAGCTGGCAGCCACCGGCACCGGTCCGATCACGAACCGGATTCTCGGTCTGTCGTTGCTCCTGATGGGACTCGGCGGATTGGCGACCGTTTGGACTCGTCGAGCGGACTTCGGAATCGGCTGAGGCGGATCGGCCTCACCACCAGGTCGAACCGACACCACCCTTGAATGGTCCGACGACCTTCGACGTGATCCAGCCGCCATAGAACGTGCCCTCGTTTGCGGTCACGTCCTCTCCATCGACACTGCATTCGAGCCGTTGTGCGTAGAAGGCGAAGTGGTCCTGTAGCAGGACGAACCCGGGGCTTGGGTCGGCGTACGACCAGGCTCCCTGGTCGACCCGGTTCGAACCCACGACCACGTCGTGATAGCTCGCTTCACCCTTCCACTCGCAGAAGCTCCGACCGGTGGCCGGGACGAGAAGGTCGAGATCGATGTCGCTGGCGGGGATGTAGAACGCCGGCGGCTGCGAGGTCTCCAGCACCCGGAGCGATGTCGTGGTGTCGGCGATCACCCGCTCGGCCAATCGCACGACGATGCGGTCGGACGATGGATCGATCCGCGGCGGACGTGGATAGTCCCAGACGGACTCCTGCCCCGGCCCGGGTTCGATTCGTTGAGGTCGCATGCCAGTACCTTGGACCCTCATGGCAGAACTGGGTGGACTCACCGGTGAATGATTCTGACGAGCAGCAGTACGCCGCCCATGCCGAAGCACTCCGACGGTGCGTCATCGATGCCGTTCCCGCATGGATCGACCGGGTGCTCGAGCCGTTCGCCGTGCCGGCCGATGCGGCGGGCAGGGAAGCAGCCACAGCCGAAGCGATTGCGGCGATCGACGAGCGCTTGACCGTCCTCGCGGCGAGTGATCCGGATGTTGCGATGAGCGGCCCGCTCGAACTGATTCGTCAATCGACGGTTCCGTTGCAACAGTGGTTGGCGGATCGGGGCGCTGCCGCCCCCATCCGGGACCCGTGGGACGTGCGATCCAGCCCGGACGACGTGTACGAGCTCGGCCCGATGACCTTTCGTGATCTGGGCGAAGACGTGCACGTGGCCGGCATCACGTGGGGGGCCGCAAAGGCCCACATCCACCTGCGTCGGCGGAGCCAACGGCCGGACGATCCATCGGCTTGAATGAAAGCGTGCAGCTCACACGGGACGACCTCCTCTCCGACCTCTCGCTGACCGGTACTGCGTTCACCCACGCCTGGTCCGACCGGCTCGATGAATGGGTGGCGGAGGTGGCCGCATCCGTTGGAATTCCGCCGGGAGCCGCATTGGTTGCCGTCGGTGGCTACGGCCGGCGGGAGATGGCGCCCGAATCGGATCTCGACATCGTGCTCGTGCACCGGGCGGACGCCAATGTCAACGACTTCGCAGAACGGGTTTGGTACCCGATGTGGGACGCGGGTCTCAAGGTCGGCCATCGGGTCGACACGGTCGAGGGCCTGCTCCGGTTGTCGCGGACCGATCTCGACACGGCGACGGCGATTCTCGACGCGCGTTTCCTCTGCGGCGATGAAGATCTGGCGCTCGAGCTCGCCGTGCGAGGGACGCGACAGTGGAAGGCCGACGGGACCACCCACGCAACGCAGCTGGCCGAGCGGGTGAACGATCTCCACGGGCAATTCGGCGAAGTCGCGTTCCTCCTGGGACCCGACATCAAGTCCGGCCGAGGCGGGATCCGCGATGTGCAGGCGCTTCGATGGGTTGCTGCCACCGGCGCGCTCGAAATCACTTCGCCCGAAGCGCTCGCCGCCGCGTACGAAACACTGCTGCGAGTGCGGGTGGCGCTGCACCGAATCACCGGCCGCCCCGGCGACCGGCTGGTGCTGGACTACCAGGACGAGGTCGCCGACCAGCTCGGTTACGGCGACGCGGATCTGCTCATGGCGGACGTGTCTCAGGCGGCCCGATCGATCGCCTGGCTCAGCGACTCGACCTGGTTTCAGGTGGAGCGATCGCTCGAGCCCCATCGTCGGTCCACCGATGCCGAGACCATCGACGATGAGATCGAGATCGAGGGTTGGCTGCTGCGCCTGACAGATTCCGCTGATGTGGCTGGATGCCCGGAGATCCTTCTTCGAGTTGCCGTGACGGCGGCGCGGAACCGATCGTTCATCGATCACGAAACGCTGGAGCGGCTGGCCGACGAGTTGCCGCCAGCGCCCGAACCCTGGACCGAACCGATGCGGGCGGGCTTCGCCGAACTGTTGCAGTCGGGCCGTGCCACGATTCCCGTTTGTGAAGCCTTGGACCAGGTCGGGCTCATGTCGTGGCTCATTCCGGAGTGGGAACCCTGTCGAAGTCGGCCGCAACGCAACGCCTATCACCGCTTCACCGTCGATAGGCACCTGCTCGAGGCAGCCGCCGAGGCCTCCGCGCTGGTGGATCGGGTCGACCGACCGGACCTTCTGGTGCTCGGCGCCCTGCTCCACGACATTGGCAAGGGCTACCCGGGAGACCATACCGACGTCGGTGTCGACCTCATCCAAACCATCGGTGAACGAATGGGGTACGAGTCCGCCGACGTCGACCTGCTGGTGGACATGTGCCGCCATCACCTGTTGCTGCCCGACGCGGCAACCCGACGGGATCTCGACGACGACGGAACGATTCGTGCCGTCGCCACCACCGTTGGCTCGCTCACACTGCTCGATCTGCTCGGCGCGCTGACCGAGGCCGACTCCATCGCCACCGGGCCATCCGCGTGGAACCAGTCGAAATCGCATCTGGTGAGCACGCTGGTCGATCGGGCGGGTCACGTGCTGGGTGGCGGCGAGGCGACCGAGGTGATCACGACCCGGTTCCCGGGACCAGAGCAGCGCGCCATGATGAGCCAGGGCACGTACGCGTCCCGAATCGTCGACGACACGATCACCATCGTCCAGCCCGACCGTCCAGGCGCCTTCTATCGCGTCGCCGGCGTGATCGCCCTGAACGGGCTGGACATCGTGTCGGCGGCCGCGCACACGGAAACCGGCGTCGCGCTGTCCGAGTTCAAGGTCGCAGCCGGGTCGGACATCGATGTGCGCCGGCTGGAGGATCAACTCGAACGCGGCGTACATGGCCGGCTGGCGATCGATGCCCGAGTCGACGAGCGGCGAAAAACCTATGCCCGTGCCCAGAAGCGGATGTCGGCACGCCCGTCGCCGACCACCGTGCGCTTCGACGACGACATCTCGGAGGCATCCACGGTCATCGAGGTGACCGGCCCGGACGCCATCGGTTTCCTCTACCGGATCTCCCGCGCCTTCGCAGAAATCGGCGTTGCCATCTGGTCGGCGCGCATCCAGACGATCGGCGACGCGGTCATCGACTCGTTCTACGTCACCCACAACGGACGGAAGATCTCCGACCCCGACCATCAGAGCGAGATCGAACGAGCCCTATTGCACGCCATCGGAAGAAAGTAGGGTGGCGGACAACATGTTCGA
>CALBVR010000268.1 GCA_937969565.1 uncultured Acidimicrobiales bacterium
TTCGATGACTACAGCGGACTCATCACCCCCCTCGAGGATTTCCACAAGGAACTGATCCCGAAGCGGGAGAACGACGTGGACATCGCCTATCGGCAGGCGATCCGGGCCAAGGCACTCGACTCGATCCGCGGCATGCTGCCCGCCGCTTCGCTGTCGAATGTCGGAATCTACGGCAGCGGCCAGGCCTACGAGGCGCTGCTGCTCCGCATGCGGGCGTCGGCGTTGCCAGAGGCTCGCGTGTACGCCGATCTGATGCTGTCGGAGCTCCGCAAGGTGATTCCGTCCTTCCTCAAGCGGGTCGATCTCCCGGACCGTGGCGCCGTGACCAGCACCTACATGGCGGACAATCAGGCGGCAGTCGCCGAGTTGTCGGCGTCGTTGTTGGACACCTCGGCGCCGCCGCAGGCCGAGACGATGGTCGACCTGGTCGACTTCGACCCGGATGCCGAGGTCAAACTCGTCACCGCCATGTTGTACCCGACGACCAACCTCGCCGAGCGCGAGATCGTCCGCCAGGTGCAGGCGATGACCGTCGACGAACGGCTGGCCATCATGAAGGCCTACGTGGGCGACCGGTCCAACCGTCGCCACCGCCCGGGCCGAGCGCTCGAGCGGGTCGACTACCGCTTCGATGTGCTCTCCGATTACGGAGCCTTCCGCGATCTGCAGCGCCATCGGTTGCTCACGATCGAATGGCAGCCGCTCTCCACCGACCACGGGTACGTCATGCCCGAGGCGGTCTCCATCGCCGGCCACGCCGACGTCTTCGAGCGGACGATGGAGCGTTCGGCGTCGCTGTACGAGGCGTTGTCCGAAGAATTCCCGGCACAAGCTCCGTACGCCGTGGCGCTCGCATACCGCGTTCGCTACAGCATGCAGATGAATGCCCGCTCGGCCATGCACGTGCTCGAGCTTCGATCCGCGGTGCAGGGCCATCCTGCATACCGCTATGTCGCTCAGGAGATGCATCGCCAGATCGCCGAGCGTGCCGGACACCGCGCCGTGGCCGAGATGATGACCTTCGTGGACCATTCCCAGGAGGACAATCTCGAGCGTCTGGACGCCGAGAACAAGGCGGCAAAGCGGACGCAGTGAGCGGACGTGACGAAAAAAGTTGGCGCAATGGTCGCTGTACCGCCGCGTTCTGCCTATATTCCCCCCAGAGCTGCTCCCACCCACTGAGGATCAATGGCTGACGAAGACCTTGCGGACGACAACGAAGAAGACGTGGAAGACGTCGAAGGCGTTGATGTCGACGATGACGATCTCGACCCCGAGCTCGATGGCGACGACATCGACCCAGACCTCGACGACGACCTGGACGGCGACCTTCCGCTCGATGGCGACGACGACGAACGCGACGAAGACGACGAAGACGAAGACGGCGCAGCACCGGTCAAAAAGGCCGTTGCCGAAGACGAGGACGATGAGGACGAAGACGACGTCGAGGCGGACCTCGACGTCATCTTGAAAGACCGTCTGGCCTCTGGCGACGACGAAGAAGACGACGAGGACGAAGAAGACGGAAGTCCTGCGGCTCCGCCCAAGGCTCCGGGCGAAGACGTGCCGGCAAAGAGCGAAGACGAGCGTACGTGTGAGTCGTGTTGGCTGATCAAGCCGCTCATCCAGTTCCCGGATGACGACGTCATTTGCGTCGATTGCGCCTGACCAAGCGGAGCCGGCCACGGTACTCTGAGGTTCATGGCCAGCCAGAAAAAGGACTCGTCTGACCAATTGCTCGACCTGCTGGTGTACGCACCGGTCGGTCTCGCATTGGAGGCGCTCGACAACTTTCCCAAGCTCGTGGAACGTGGCAAGTCTCAGGTGACCCTGGGCCGCTTCGTTGCCCGCACGGCGGCCAAGAAGGGCACGTCGACGCTCGAAGGGCTGGCTGATCGTGTGACGAACGAGGCGGGGCAGGTGATCGTCGACATCTTTGGGATCGATCTCACCCCGTCAGCAACGCCGGACGCAGACGCGGCAGCGGCAACCGCCACGATCGTCTCCGAACCTGACGACTTTCCCATTGCCGAGTACGACAGCCAGGCGGCTGCCCACATCGTGAAGTTGTTGCCACAGCTCACCGCAGACGAGCTCGATCAGGTCGAGGCTCACGAAGCCGCGAACCGGAACCGGGTGACGGTCCTTCGCAAGATCGCACAGTTGCGAGACAGCGAGTGACCGAACCGATTGCCGTTTCTGCTCGTCCCGCCACCGCAGACGACATCTCGACACTCGTACAGCTCGATGCCGAGGCCGCAACGGGCATCGTCGGGGTCCGCGGTGGACACCTCGAGTCCCAGTTGCACGGTCGCAGGAACGACGTGGCGGCGGGGTTCGACGACGATCTGTCTGACTCGGACACACTTGTCCTGGTCGGAACGATCGACGACGTCGTTGTGGGCCATCTGGTCGCCACGCGTCACGATCTTCCCGATGGCAGCACGATCTCGACCGTGCGGGACCTGTTCGTCCAGCAGCCGGCACGCGGCGTCGGAGTCGGCGAACGCCTACTGGCCCTCGCCGTCGAGGACGCCACGAAACACGGCTGTGCCGGAATCGATGCGCGGGCGCTCCCCGGCGATCGGGCAACGAAGAACTTCTTTGAGAGCTTCGGCCTCGTCGCACGCTCGATCAGCGTGCACCGAAGCCTCGGTCAGGACTGAGGCGTCTCCGCCGCTGGAGCCTGATCAGCGGCTGGAGTCGGATCCGCCGCAGCTGGCGGAGTCGGTGCAGCCGGAGCCGGGGCTGCTGCAGCCGGTGCCGGGGAGTCGAACATCGCCGCAATGTGCGGGACCCGCTTGGACAGCTTGCGCACGGTCGCCCGCAATTCGTCGGTGACCTTCGCCGGCAATGCCTGCGGCTGAACCTGCTGACGAACGGGGGAGTACGCCACGGCGTCCAACACGGTGCCCCAACGTTCTGGAGCGGTGTCTGCCGTCATCGACGCACTCGCGCCCTCGGCAAGACGGGTGGCAAGGTCGCCAGGCAACGGTGCGCCCGCCTTGGGCGGCCGGGAGGACTGACGCAGCGCTCGCACGGTACGTCCTTCGCCCAGGAGGCTGTTGAGCTCGCTGAGCCACTTGCCGTGCTCGGCTTCCACCCGGGCACTCAGGCCGTCCTTGAGCTGCTGGGCGAGGGCACGGCCCTCTTCGTCCTTGGCGCCGTTCTCGGCCGCAACGACCACCTTGCGAATGTCTCGAAGGTCGACGTCGCCGATGCCGGCGAGCGCCGCTTCGGCGTTGTCGCGCCATTCGGCGGAGCGCAGACGGGGGAGAAGCTTCTCTCCGACCGCTTCGAGCATCTTCGGCGGAATCTCGGGCTGCGAGCGGGTTCGGGCGAGTTCGTTCTGCTTCTCGATCGTCGAGCGCAGGCCGGGAACACCGTCGCGAAGGACGATGCGTGCGAGCGGCCGCTGCATCTCGGGAATGTCGTTGAGCGCCGCATCACGGTGGATGCGCTTGGCGCGGAGGCGCTTCGGCTTCGGCTCTGGGCGGGGACGTTCCCGGCGGGGACGATCGTTGCCGCCGCGGTTGCGCGAACGCCCATCGCGACCGCCGTCGCCGCGGCCACCGCGGTCATTGCGACCACCTCGGTCGCCGCGCTCGCCCCGTTCTCCACGGTTGTCACGACGCCCGCCGCCGCGGCGCTTGTCGCCACGGCCGCCGCGATCACCACGATCGTCTCGGCCCCGCTTGCCAACCAACTGTGTGGTGACGCCGCCTTCGTCCTTGCCGGAGCCGAGGATCTCCAGCGTCTGCGGCTTCTGGCGCTTCGCCTTCGGTGGCTGCACGGACACGATGAACACGCCGTCAACGGCGAACTCGGCGTCTGCTCGGACGACGTCGCCAACCTCGGCACCCTCGTACAACAGGGCACCATCCAGCTCGCCCTTGGGCTGCTTCGCCCCGGCGGCTCGCCAGGTGTAGGTACCGTCTTCTCGTTTGCTGGTCAGTTCGACCTCGAGGCGTCTCGACATGCCCCCACGCTAGCCGTGGTTGCGCCACAGAACGTATTTGGGCCACCACGGGCTCGTTCGGGTCCGGTTCACCCTGCGGATAAACCTGTGACCAACTTCACAGGTTCTGGGGATATCTCACAAAACCTGTCGACAACTCTGGGGATTCCCGATTTTCCCTTGACGCATTTCGAGCCGCGGACAAAGGTGGCGTCAGCAACGGAGGAACGGCAGCAACACCGCCACCGGGGCTCGAGAAAACCACCGACTTGTCGGCGGGGATCACGGGCAAAACGGAGGCGAAGGCGCAGTCACGGAATCCGAAGCGAGGGACACGGTCCGCCGCAACCCAAACCACGATCAGCGCCTCCGGGCAACGACCGAGGAGCGGGACGCAGCTCCGGATGACGGCTTCGGCCAACACCCGGGACCCGACGCAGAACTGCCCCGCCAGACGCAAGTCCGACGGGGCAGTGGTACATCGAATGAAACGGTACAACCGGTGAAGACGATGCGGGTGGATCCTGAACCGACCTTGAGGCCCCTGACGCACGACCTCGGTCGTCCGGCAGGGGCCTCTACCTTTTTCCTCTGGATGGCCCTGAAAACATGAGCACCGTTCGCGTCGACGTGTGGCTCTGGGCCGTGCGGGTCTTCAAGACCCGGTCCGCAGCGAACGCGGCGTGCGCCGCCGGCGCCGTCCGCATCGACGGCGTAACCGCAAAGCCGAGCCGCTCGGTTCGAGCCGGGATGATGGTGCACGTCCGCCAGCGCAGCCGAACCCGCGAACTCGAAGTTCTCGAGACACCGGGAAAGCGCGTTGGTGCCGCCATCGCTGCCGCGGCCTACATCGACCACAGCCCGCCACCGGAACCGAGCCCGATGCGTCCGGCGCCGGTCGCGACCCGAGAGCCGGGCGCAGGACGACCAACGAAACGTGATCGGCGCCGTCTCGACGAATTCCGTCGCGGCGAAAGCCTCTGACAACCCGCCACGGGCCGCACGCTGATGCGAGACTCAGACGATGTCGATCAACCCGTCCAACCCCTCCGACGATGTGCTCACGTTCCTGGCCGAACGACACCTGGCGTCGCTGACGCTCGTACGGGCGGACGGGACGCCGCACGTCACGCCCGTCGGTTTCAGTTACGAGCCCGAGACTCGAACGGCTCGCATCATCACCTGGTCGGCGTCGCTCAAGGCCCGGCTGACCACGGCTGCGCCACTCGCTGCCGCCGTCTGCCAGGTGGACGGAGGACGATGGTTGACGCTCTCCGGAACCGCGCGCTGCACAGACGACCCGACGATCTCGGCCGATGCCGTGGCCCGATACGCCGCCCGCTACCGACAGCCGAAGGAACGCGACGATCGGGTCGTCATCGAGATCGAGGTCGACCGGATCATGGGCCGGGCCTGACTGGGTCCGCGGACCCAAACCCGCGCCAGCACCTCATCGCATCGCCGCTCCGGCCGATGGCCTCTGAACGGACGCCCTCAAAGGAGACCCCCGATGCGCGTGCACACATCACGACGGCGCACCACCCTCGCCGCCATTCTCGCCGGAGCTGCCCTGCTCTTCTCTGCCTGCTCCAGCCCCGATGATGGGGCGGTCCCAGAGTCGTTGGCCTTCGCTGCACCCGGCGATGCCTGTCCCGGAGACATCGTCGTCGCCCCCGACGTCAACCTCGCCGAAGGCGTGGTCGAGAGCGCTGGACCGTTCGCAGTGTCGATTCCCGCTGGCACCTACGAGGTTCGCATGTCCTCGTGGGCCGACATGGACGATCCGGTCGAGCCGAACGAGCGCTGGTTCTTCACCGCCGACTCGGGCTACACATCGCCGATCATCGCCGACCCGGGCGACAACCATGTGATCGTCCAGTCGTTCACCGATCAGGTGATCACGTCGCCGATCTCGTCGATCACCTTGCAGCACATGCTGCCCGGCGACTCGGTCAACAACTCGGTCGTGGCGAAGTGCATCTCGTTCACCCTGACCTCCGCACCGGAGACCACGACGACGACCGCTGCACCGACGACCACGACGACGGCGGCTCCGACCACGACGACCACCGTCGATCAGGGTGTGTTGGACACGGCAACGAGCACGACGACCACGAGCACGACGACCACCACCACCACGACGACCACCATCGCTGTGGCCGCCGCGGCTCCGGAGCAGCCGCAGACGCTGGCGCTGACCGGTCCTTCGGACCTTGCGGCCTCGCTGGCGCTCGTCGGTGGCGCACTGACGCTGGCCGGCTTCGCCGCTCTCGCCGCCGGCCGTCGAGCCGAGGACGAACTCGAAGCCTGATCCCAGGCAACACGATCGAGACGTTGGTGCCGGCGCGGTTCTCTGCGCCGGCACCGTCGCGTCCGGGCAATCGTTCGCTGTCGTGGTCGATCCCTCCGCGCGAGGGCTAGATTTGCGTGATCGTTCACCAGTGAGGGTTCCACAACGTGTTTGAGAAGGTACTTGTCGCCAACCGGGGCGAGATCGCCGTCCGAGTCATTCGGGCCTGCAGCGAGCTCGGTGTGAAGACGGTCGCGGTCTATTCCGAGCTGGACCGGGATGCGCTTCATGTTCGGCTTGCCGACGAAGCCTTCGCTCTCGGAGGCCAAACGGCGGCCGAGTCCTACCTCAACACGGATCGGATGCTCGAGATCATCCGCGAGTCCGGCGCCGACGGTGTGCACCCCGGCTACGGCTTCTTCAGCGAGAACGCCGACTTCGCCCGTGCGATCACCGAAATGGGCGTAACGTTCATCGGCCCGCCGCCGGCGGCGATCGAGGTCATGGGCGACAAGATCTCGGCGCGTGAGGCAGCCGAGAAGGTCGATGTGCACGGTGTGCCGGGCACGACCGACCTCATCACCGATCCATCCCAGGTCCATGCCTTCGGCGATGAACATGGCTATCCGATTGCGATCAAGGCCGCCTATGGCGGCGGTGGTCGTGGCATGAAGGTCGTCGGCTCTGCCGACGAAGTCGAAGCGGCCATCGAGTCTGCGCAGCGTGAAGCGCTCGCCTATTTCGGTCGCGACGAGATCTACATGGAGCGGTACCTCAGCAACCCGCGTCACGTCGAGGTGCAGGTCCTCGCCGACCATCACGGCAACTGCGTTTCCCTCGGCACTCGGGATTGTTCGGCGCAGCGCCGTCACCAGAAGCTGATCGAGGAGGCGCCGGCACCGGACATCGACCCCGCCATCCTCGACGACATGAGCAACGCCGCCATCGCCGTCGCTCGCGGGTGCGACTACACGAACGCCGGTACCGTCGAGTTCCTGTACGAGGACGGGAGCTTCTACTACCTCGAGATGAACACCCGCCTGCAGGTCGAGCACCCCGTGAGCGAGCTCGTGACCGGCATCGATCTCGTCGAGCAGCAGCTCCGGGTGGCCTCAGGCGAGCCGCTCCCGTTCACACAGGACGACATCACCATTCGCGGCCACGCGATCGAGATTCGCATCAACGCGGAAGACCCGGCCGAAGGCGCGTTCCTGCCGTCGCCCGGTCCAATCTCGATGCTGCGGGCCCCTGATGGCTTCGGCACCCGGTTCGACACGGGCTACGAGTCCGGCGACGAGATCAGCCAGTACTACGACAACCTGGTGGGCAAGCTCTGCGTTTGGGGTCACGATCGTCCGACCGCCATCCGTCGTGCGCTCCGTGCGCTGAACGAGCTGGTCATCGAAGGCGTGGCCACCACCGTTCCCGCAGATCGCGCAATCCTGGAAGCTGATGCGTTCCAGACCGTCACGCACTCCACCAACTGGGTTGAGAAGACGCTCGATCTCACCGGCGTGCGATCCGATGCCGGCGGCGCACCGGACGTCGACGACGATGTCGCCCGCGTGATGAAGCAGGTCCCCGTCGAGGTCGACGGCCGTCGCTTCGATGTGCGCATGTGGGTCCCCGAAAGTGCAGCAGCTCCCGCCGCCGCACCGTCCAAGCGCCGTGCAGCGGCGAGCAGTGGGGGAGGCGGAGGCGCCGGTACCGGCGAGATCGCCGTACCCATGCAGGGAACCATCGTCCGGGTCAACGTGAGCGCCGGCGATGCTGTGGCATCTGGCGACGCTCTGGTCGTGCTCGAAGCCATGAAGATGGAGAACAACATCGACTCCGACGTTGCCGGAACGGTCACCGAAGTACGGGTGGCCGAAGGCGACAGCGTCGGCGCCGGCGACGTGGTTGTCGTGATCGACCCTTCCTGAACCCAACGGCCCCGCTGAGGGACCGGTCAGCCGAGCTGGTCGATGACGTCCTGCGGAGCCTGCACCAGCTCGATCAGCACACCCTCGCCCGACAGGGGCAATTCGTCGGACGCCTTCGGGTGCACGAACACGATGTCGTGGCCGGCCGCTCCGGGGCGGATCCCTCCTGGCGTGAACCGCATGCCCTGGCCCGAGAGCCATTCGACGGCCGCCGGCAGATCGTCCACCCAGAGTCCGATGTGGTTCAACGCCGGGTCGTGCACCTTCGGGCGCGACTCGGGGTCGAGCGGCTGCATGAGATCGATCTCGACCGCATGTGCGCCGGTGCCGAGCGTGAGGATGTCTTCGCGGACGTTCTCGGATTCGCTTGTGTAGTCGCCGGTCTTCTGCACTCCGAGGACGTCGACCCAGAGGTTGGACAACGCAGCGAGATCGAGCCCACCGATGGCGATCTGTTGCAGGCCGAGGATGCGGAACGGTCGAGCGCTCATCGGCCGGCCTCCATTCGACGTTCGTGCAGCAGCGCAACCACTTCGGCCGCGGCCTCCGGCACGTTGGTACCGGGGCCGAAGATTCCGATCACACCCGCAGCCGTCAACTCGTCGTAGTCCTTGGGCGGAATGACCCCGCCGCAGATCACGGCGATGTCGCTGCCATCAGCGTGGAGGGCGCCGATGAGCTCGGGCACCAGGGTCGTGTGCCCCGCCGCGTGGCTCGACACACCGACCACGTCCACCTCATGGCGCTGCGCCTCTGTGGCGGCCTCCTGGGGCGTCTGGAAGAGCGGTCCGACCACAACGTCGATCCCCATGTCGGCGAAGGCCGTCGCGATGACCCGTCCACCGCGATCATGGCCGTCCTGGCCCATCTTCGCGACGAACATCCGCGGCTTGCGCCCGTGGGCGCTCACGAACCCATCGACGGCCGTCCGTACGGCTTCGAACTCTTCGCGTCCCTCGTACGCCTCCGCGTAGACACCCGACAACAGCTCCGTTTGGGCACGATGTCGCTCGAAGACGGCCTCCATGGCATCAGACATTTCGCCGACCGTCGCCCGGGCTCGAGCGGCGGCCACACACGCCTCCAGGAGATTGCCGTTTCCGATCGCCATCCGGGACAGCGATTCGAGAGCTGATTCGGTCGCGCCAGCGTCTCGTTGCGAGCGGGTCTCTTCCAGCCGTCGGACCTGTTGTTGGCGAACCTCCGTGTTGTCGATGTCCAACACGTCGACCGATTCGCCGCCCTCGACCCGGTACTTGTTGACGCCGACCACGGTGTCCGTGCCCTGATCGATTCGAACCTGTCGAAGTGCCGCCGCTTCTTCAATGCGCAATTTCGGAACGCCATCGGCGATCGCCTGCGTCATGCCGCCCATGCCCTCGATCTCGGTGATGATCTCCCGTGCCCGATCGGCGAGATCGGCGGTCAGCTTCTCCACGTAATAGCTGCCGGCAAGCGGGTCGACGGTGCGGGTCACGCCAGTCTCTTCCGCAAGGATGAGCTGCGTGTTCCGGGCGATTCTGGCCGAGAATTCCGTCGGCAGCCCCAGCGCTTCATCGAACGAGTTGGTGTGCAGGCTCTGCGTTCCGCCAAGGACCGCTGCCATCGCCTCGAACGCCGTACGCACGACGTTGTTGTGCGGATCCTGCTCGGTCAGCGAAACACCCGACGTCTGGCAGTGGGTTCGCAGCATCGACGATTTCGGGTCCTTCGGCTCGAACTGCTCCATGAGCTCGGCCCAGAGCAGGCGAGCCGCCCTCAGCTTCGCGATCTCCATGAAGAAGTCCATGCCGATGTTGAAGAAGAAGCTCAATCGGCCGGCGAACGCGTCCACGTCGAGGCCCTTGGACATCGCCGCTCGCACGTACTCGAGGCCGTCGGCAAGCGTGTACGCGAGCTCGAGATCGACGGTCGCTCCAGCCTCCTGGATGTGATAGCCGCTGATGCTGATCGAGTTGAAGCGCGGCATGTGCTCGCTCGTGTACTCGATGATGTCCGCAACGACCCGCATGCTCGGTTCCGGCGGATAGATGTACGTGTTGCGAACCATGAACTCCTTGAGGATGTCGTTCTGGATCGTTCCCGAGAGGGCATCCTGGCTGACGCCTTGCTCTTCGGCGGCAACGATGTAGCACGCGAGGATGGGGAGCACAGCGCCGTTCATGGTCATCGACACGCTCATCTGATCGAGTGGAATTCCGTCGAACAGGATCTTCATGTCCTCCACGGAATCGATTGCGACGCCGGCCTTGCCGACGTCGCCGACGACGCGAGGATGATCGGAGTCGTAGCCCCGGTGGGTGGCGAGGTCGAAGGCCACCGACAGGCCCATCTGGCCGGCGGCGAGGTTCGCCCGATAGAAGGCGTTCGATTCCTCCGCTGTGGAGAAACCCGCGTACTGACGGATCGTCCACGGACGATTCGTGTACATCGTGGCACGAGGTCCGCGCACGAAGGGGGCCACTCCCGGCACGCCGCCCAGATGTTCGACCCCGGCGAGGTCGTCTTCGGTGTAGAGCGGCTTGACGGGGATTCCTTCCGGCGTCATCACCTCGAGCGTGTCGGGATCCGCATCCCGAAGCTCGCGGCGGGCCCGCTGCTGCCATTCCTCGATCGACACATTGCTCCTCTCGACGTTCGACATCGTAAACGACGCCTTCCCCAGAACGTGGGTTGTGAATATTCGCGAAACCGACCATCGATCGGCGCAACCTGCGGCTACCGTTTTCCACATGCGAATGCGACATGCTCTCTCAGCAGCGGCGATGGCGATCGCCCTGGCTGCCTGCGGCGGCGAGGCGGATGTCGACACCACGGCCGAGGCCGCCGATGCGGCGCCGGCAGCCGAAACGGAGGCCACCAGCGAGGCTGCAGCCACGCCGGTCGTGTTCGACACGGTCACCGGCGGACAGATCGACCTCGGAGCGCTCGAGGGACAAGACACCGTCCTCTGGTTCTGGGCACCCTGGTGACCGACCTGCAAACGTGAAGCCGGTGCGGTCGCATCGGTACAGGAACAATTCGGCACAGACGTCAACTTCGTTGGCGTGGCTGGGCGCGACGATCTCTCCGAGATGCAGGCGTTTGTCGAGGAATTCGGGGTCACCGGGTTCGAACACGTCGCGGACGAGGACACAGAGATCTGGCGCCAGTACGGCGTGACGAGCCAGCCCGCGTTCGTCTTCATCGACGACTCCGGCGACGTCGAGGTGCTCATCTCGGCACTCGGCGAAGACGGCCTGATCGAGCGGGTCCAGGCGCTCCTTTCGTAGCGCCCACGAATTCCAAGCCGTTCGTGATGTAGGGCCGTTCGGCCCTCACAGCGCAACGCGTTCGCTCCGACTGAGTCTTGTACTTGGACGTTGGCGGGACGGCGGAACATGCAAAAGGTGTCGACGCGGGCGGCCGCGGCACAACACGAGGATCGATCGTTGCGACGCTCGGTCGTGGTCGCTGGCACGCTCGGTGTCACCCACCTTGCATGGCTCACTGTTTCGGGGCCGGGCAACTGGCTGGTCTGGACGATCTTCCTCATGCTCGAAGCGTGGGGGCTGGCGCAGTTCGCACTCCGCGCAATGCTTGCATGGACGGCTCCGCCCGTGGAGCGAGCGACCCCAGGGCCGGTGGATGTGCCGGTCGACATCGTCGTCACCTGCACGTTTCACACCCCGGAGGAACTCGAACGGACGCTGATCAGCTGCCGGGACGTGCGACAGGCGCGGCGAGTCGTCGTGACCGTCCAGAAGGAACGGCCGGAGCTGCTCGACGTGATCGGGGCGTTTGATGTGAAACTGGTCGTCGCCCCGGGAAACCATGTCGATGGCTTCTGGGCCGGCGCACGGCACAGTCGACTCGCGCTGTGGCTCGAGGCCGGGCAGATCCCCATGCCGTCGTGCATCGAGGTGCTTGCGCCGAACTTCCGTGATCCCAGCGTCGCCTACGTCCAAGCCGGACTTGGCCTGCTGAACACCGATTCCTTCGCCCACCTCCGAGGCGGCCGCGACGAAGACGCATACCGAAGCCGGATCGTTCAGCCCGCACTGGGGGAGCGGGGCGCCGCATCCTGGCGCGGTGGCGGCTCGATCGTACGCGTCCTGGCGATCGCCACCAGCGGAGGCTTTGATCGAGGCGACCAGGCCGCACTGCAACGGTCGATGGTCCGGCTGCAAACCGGCGGCTGGAATTGCCGGTACTACGGCGGGCCCGAGATCATCCATGCAGCGGCCCCCGACTCGCTCGGCTCCTACCTGATGACCCGCCGGCGCTCAGCCATCGAGCTGCTTCTGGTGTTCACCACAGCAGAGAACCCGCTTCGCCATCCGAACCTCAGCATGCGTCAGCGGATCGATCACCTTGCGCTCGCGTCGGGATTCGCTTCCAGTGTCCGACAGTTCGCGCTCACGCTCCTCCTCGTCGCCGTTCTGCTGACCGGGGCGGTGCCATACGCCGGCACGGGGGCCGTCTGGGCGGTGTTGTGGGTGCCGTTGCAACTGATGCTCGTCAAAACCAATCGTCGCCTCGCTCGCGGGACGATGGAGCGCGGCGACTGGACCCGGCAGGCGTGGAGAACGCTCGCGGCCGACATGAACGCATTCGCAACCGTCCTCGGGCTTCAACGCCGCGTGGTTGCCTTCCACACCAGCGCGGGAGACGGATTCGGGGCGCTCGCGAAGCTCCGTCTCCCGACGGTCACGTTGCTCCTGCTCGACGCTGCGGTTGTGGCGCGTGGACTGACGCTGATCTGGCCGAGGCTGCTTCCACGATTCTCCCTCTCCGGCCGACTCGTCGCATTGGGCATCGGCCTCGCGGTGATCGTGGTCCTGGTCGACGTGCTCCAGATGGCGGTGCGGCGAAAGCAACGGCGGACGAACTTCCGACTCGCCACAGACCTGTCTGCGGTCATCGACGGCCACCCCGCCCGGGTGATCGACCTTGCGGTGAAGGGCCTCGGGTCGAAGCTTCGAGGTGAGACCTGCCCATACGAGCTCGACCAGACGGTCGCCATCTCTCTGCGTCTACCTGTGCCCAACCGTCAGGCCCGGACGCTGCAGCTCGAAGGCGTGGTGCGGTCGCTCGTGGACATGGGCGAGAGCCATCGAGTTGGCATCCAGTTCGGCGAGCTCACCCCAGAGAGTCGCACGGCGCTCATTTCCTATTGTGCTGTCGGCCACCACGCGACCGACGGCACTGACGACACCGCGCACGACGTCGATCCCACACGATTCGATGTGCCGGCCACACGACGGAAAGCCACCAAGCTGCTGTCGGCGGCCGCGATGCTGCTCGGTGTGGCGGTCTTCTTCGGTGGTCCGGCCGCACCCGCCGCGCTCGCCGACGTCGTCGCCACCAGCTCGGTGTGCCTCCAGACATCCACCGGTCAACCGATCGCCGGAGCGACGGCCGGGTTCGAGTACGACCAGACCTGGCACACGATCGGCGAAACGGGAGAGGACGGCTGCGTCGACGGCCAGATGCCCGGCACGAAGACCAAGGTCGAACTCGTGCATCGGGACGTCCGACAGGTGATCCGGCAGCACTTGGGGAACAACCCCGTCGTCCAGTTCACCACGGTTCCGGTCCGCGTCGAATTGCAGAACTCCGCCGGGGACCCAATCTCGGGGGGAACGGCCGAGTTCAAGAGCGCAGGGAGCTGGAAGCCGATCGGTGTCACCG
>CALBVR010000269.1 GCA_937969565.1 uncultured Acidimicrobiales bacterium
CCCGGCGATCGTCGTGAGCGTGGTGGCGAGCAGCGGACGGAACCGTGTGCGAAGCGCCGACGACATGGCGGCTCGGCGGTCCTCCCCGGCGGCACGGGCCCGATTCGCAGCGTCGACCAGAAGGATCGAGTTGTTCAGCGCGATGCCGACCAGCCCCATCAGCCCCAACATCACGAAGAAGCTGAGGGTGTTGTCCGTCCACCAGAGCGCAACGAACACGCCGAGCAGGCTGAACGGCAGCGCCGAAAGGACGAGCAGGGGCTGGAGCAGTGAGCGGAACTGGAGCGCGAGCACCAGGTAGACGATGCCGATCGCCGCAACGAACGCAATGTTCGTGGAGGCGAACGCGTCGTCGTTGTCGTCCTCCTGTCCGAAGTCGAAGGTGACCGCCTGCGTCGTGGAGATCCGGTCCACCACGTGCGTTCGAGCCGCTTCGAGCACCGCGGACAGATCGTCCGCATCGAATCGGGCCTGCACCTCGATGAAGCGTCGGCCGTCGGTTCGGGCCACCTCGTCGACGAACTCGATCCTCGTCTCGGTCGTCCGGAAGGTCGAGCCGTCGCCGCGGAGAATCGCCTCGGCCTGGAGCGCCGACTCGATCTCGGCAGCGAGCGACATCACGTCCGCAGGGTCCTCGGCGAAGACCTGTGCCTTGAAGGGCCAGTCCTCCACCGGTGGACCGGGCGAGATCTGGCTGGCCCGGACATCGACGCCGGGGATGTCCGAGGTCGCCGCTTCCACGCGGTCGGCGAGCTCCGCGGCGGAGGCCGACCGGTTCCGGAACGACGTGAGCCGGTACTGGGCGAGGGACAGGTGGCGATTGCCCGTGTGGACGAAACCGAGCTCAACGGTGTCGCCGAGCTCGTTGGTGACGAGTTCGTGGACGTTGATCGCGAGGCCACGGGCTTCGTCGGCGGTCAGGCCGGGATCGAACTCGAGGTCGACCCGAAGGTCGTTGCCGTCCTTGGCGGGTGGGAAGATGTCGAAGCCGACGGGCCCGATGAGCTGCCACGTTCCCACCAGGGAGAGCGCGGTGAGCGCGAGTGCGCCGAACAGTCCGGCTCGGCCCCGCTTGGTCAGCGCGGCAAGCCCGGCGGCCGGACGGGTGAGCAGGGGCCGCACGTTGCCCGTTCGATCCGCGAGCGGCGGAACGAGCAACAGCGAGAAGAGCAGGGAGACGCTGAGCGCCACGATCACGGTGATCGGGAGCTGTCGGACGAAGTCGCCCAGCACGCCGGTCACGAACAGCATCGGGGCGAAGACGAGGATGGTGGTGATCGACCCCGAGATCGTGGCGGGCGCAATCCGGCGGACGGCACCGATGGGGTCGTCGGGCTCGGCGTCGACGGCGTCGGCGATCACGATGACATCGTCCACGACCAGGCCGACGCTCAGGATCAGTCCGATGAGGGAGACCGTGTTGAGGCTGATGCCGAGCAGGTGGAGGGCCGTACACGTCACGCCCACGACGGTCACGACGAACGCCATGGCGAGCAGCGAGGCTCGTCCGGAGATCAGGAGGAAAGTGATTGCGGCGGCTACGACCATGCCGAAGAGCACCGACCACTGCAGCGAGCCGATCTGGGACTGGATCGATTCGGACACGTCCAGCGCGACCGTTGCCGACCAGCCGTCGGTGAGTGCCGGGGACTCGGCGAGCATCGTGCGGACCCGTTCGGACACCGAACGGACGTCCTCGCCGGGAGGGCCGGCGATGGCCAGTGTGGCCATGACGCGGGGCTCGGGTTGATCGGGCGTGAGCAGAAGTGAGAAGCCGGTCTGTCGTGGTGTCGTGTCGGCGAGTTCGAGCGGCGGGGTCGTTTCCAGGAGGAACGGGTCGGCCCGGGAGAGCTCGCCGAACTCCTGGAACTCGCTGGCCAGGTCGAGCAACCGTCGGTCGTGGTCGGCCGCGGTGGCCGAAGGCGGACCCTCGATCGCGATGAGCATCGTGTAGGCGTCGAGCAGGAGGCCGTTGCGGATGCGGTAGACGCCCGCTTCGACTCCCTGGGGAACGCTCGCGTAGGTCCAGAAATTGAGCAGCCCCTCGGCGGACGCCGAGTCGAGCCCGTCCTGCAGTTCGAGCACGGCGACGTAGCTGTCGTCGCGGGCGAGTGTGGTGAGGCTTTCCACTTCCTCCAGTCGGTTCAGTCGCTGTTCGAGGGGGATGACGAGTTCGGAGTCGACCCGTTCCGTGTCGTCGACGAGCCAGTTGCCGGCCGACACGGCGATGGGAACATCGACTGGCGGGAATCCCTCCCGGGGGATCAGCGAGGTGTAGGTGATGGCACCGACGACGAGCAGAACGAGCCAGGCAACGAGCACGGCGGTACGGCGCGGAGCGAGCGCATCGAGGATTCGTCGGAGCATGGCTCAGGCGCTGCGGCGGCGGGATCGCAGCCACCAGCTGCCCCCGGCGGCCAGCGCGCCGGCGCTCGCAACGAGCGCTCCGGTGCGGGCGTGCTCACCGACCCGATCTCGCAGTGGCGTGCGGTTGGAGAAGGTGCGCACCTCCCAGCCGCGTTCCTCTGCGATCTTGGCCAGTGGACGATCCGGGTTGACGACGATCGGGTGGCCGACGGCCTCGAGCATCGGGAGATCGGTGACCGAGTCCGAGTAGGCGTAGCAGCGGTCCAGGTCGAGTTCGTACTCGAGGGCCAGTGCTTCCATCGCGTCGACCTTGTACGGGCCGTAGCTGTAGAAGTCGACCTCGCCGGTGTAGCGACCCTCGTCGTCGATCTGCGCAATGGTCGAGACGGACCCGTCGGCGCCGAGATGGCGAGCGAGGGGGCGGACGATCTCCTCGGGCGACGCCGACACCATGAAGACGGGGTGGCCGGCCGCCTTGTGCGCTTCGATTTCGTCGAGGGCCTCACGGAACACGATCGGTTCGATGACTTCTTCCATCGCGTCCGTGACGAGCGAGGCGATGCGGGCCTGGTCCCAGCCCTTCGCCATGCGCAGGGCGGTGTTGCGCATGTCTTCCATGCGGTCGTGGTCGGCACCCAGGTACTTGAAGACGATGCGTCCGTGAAGCGCCCGGAGCACGAGGCGGTAGTCCAGTAGTCCTTCGGCCCGCAACGTGTTGCTGAAGGCAAACATGGTGGCGGTGGCGATCGTCGTCTTGTCGAGATCGAAGAACGCGCCGGTGCGCGCACTCGGGGTGATCGGATCGACGGCCATGGCCCCAATGTAGGTTGCAACCGGGCGTACGGTGCGCGAGGGTGGCGGGCGAAGCTTCCCCCGCCTCACATCTGCGCAGTGTGCGCGGGAGAACCTCATGTTCTGGAGCTTCTGCTCGGCCAAGGGAGGCGCCGGCGTCTCCGTCCTGGCGGCCACCGTCGCCCTTCGGGCGGCCGATCGCGGGCAGCGGGTGCTGCTCGTCGACCTCGGCGGTGACCAGCCCGATCTGCTCGGGGTTGCCCTCGAGTCGGCCGCTGGTGTGTCCGACTGGCTGGAGGCCGATGTCGGCGTGGACTCGTTGGCAGCCTTGTCGGTGCCGGTGGGCGAGGGGTTCGATCTCCTTCCGCTCGGTGCCGGTGGTGGCGTGGGCACGAGCCCGGCCCGGGCCGTGGAGCTGACCACCGGTGCGGTTGGGTTGTGGGACCTCGTCATTGCCGATGTCGGCGTGGTGCAGCCCGGCCCGTTCGATCCTCGTCACGTGGTGGTCACGGCGGGGGATCGGACGACGCTGGTGGTTCGGTCGTGCTATCTGGGGTTGAAGCGGGCGGGGCGGCTCGCCCTGTCTGTCGACGACGTGGTGGAGGTGATCGAGGGTGGCCGATCGCTGAAGACCGTGGACATCGAGGGGGTGCTGGGCCGCCCGGTGGACGCCCGGGTGGCGGTCGATCCACTGGTCGCCCGGGCGGTCGATTCCGGACTGCTGACGGCTCGGCTCCCTCGGCCGTTGCGTCGGGTTGCGGACGTGCTGGCATGACGGGGGCACCGGTCGACTCGGTGGCACACACTGTCCACCGGCGGCTGTGGGCGGAAGGGTTGGGGGAGCGGCCGCTTCCGGATCGGGTCGACGCGCTGGTGGCGGCGGAACTCCCCGTGCACGGCGTGCAGGATCGTCGGGACGCAGCGGCCGCCGTGCTGGCCATGGTGTCCGGGCTCGGCCCGCTCCAGTCCCTGGCCGATGACCCGGCCAACACCGAGATCATGGTGAATGCCGGCCGGGAGGTGTGGGTCGAACGCGGCGGCGAGTTGCAGCGGACGGAGGTGGTGGTCGACGCCGGCGCGGTGATCGAACTGGCGCGGCGGATGGCGGCTGGGGTGGGGCGACGGTTGGACCGGGCGAACCCGTCGGTCGACGCCCGCTTGCCGGACGGAGCTCGCCTGCACGCCATCATCCCGCCGTTGGCGGTGGACGGGCCGTGTCTGACGATCCGACGGTTCTCGGCGGGCCACGTCGATCTGGCCGAGCTGGCCGGCCCGGCCACCGAGCTGCTCGAACGGGCGGTGGAACGGTCCGCCTGCATCGTGGTGGCAGGTGCGACCTCCTCGGGCAAGACCACGTTGTTGAATGCACTGGGCCGGTCGATCAGGGATGACCGGGTGGTCACGATCGAAGATGCCGCCGAGTTGGACCTGGGCGTGCAGCACGTCGTGCGTCTGGAAACCCGCGCCGAGGGCGAGGGGCTGGCGGCGGTCGGCATGCGCTCGCTCGTGCGACACGCGCTTCGGATGCGGCCGGATCGAATCATCTGCGGCGAGATGCGGGGAGCCGAGGCGCTGGACCTGGTGCAGGCGATGAACACCGGGCACGCCGGGTCCATGTCGACCGTGCACGCGAACGGTGTGGCCGACGCACTGCGCCGCATCGAGACCATGATGTTGCTCGGTGATGCCGGGCTGCCGCTTGGGGCGATTCGTGAGCAGCTGGCTGCGTGCATCGATCTGGTCGTGCACATGGGGCGCGGGGACGGAGCGGCGCGCCGGGTACTGGAGGTGGCCGAGGTGCCGGAGGCGTTCGCCGATGGGTGGTGCCCGCGGCCGCTGTTTCGCGACGGACGTGTCGTGGGCGACCCGACGCGACGGTGGACGACATGACGCTGCCACGACGCCTCCCGGCTGATGTGGGGCCGGGCACGCCCGGCTGGCTCGGCGAGCGTCTTCGACTGGTGGTGCAGATGTTCGCACCGGACACCCGAACACCGCCCGAGTGGCTGTGGGCGGGAGCGCTGGCGGTTGCTGCGCTGATGGGCGGTCGGGTGCTCGGGCCGCCCGGCGCAGCGGGTGCCGCGACGCTGGTGGTGCTGGTGCCGGTCGTCGGCCCGTCGCTGGTGCATCGGCGCCTCCGGGCGGTGGATCGTCGCCGTCTCCCTGATCGGGCCGGCGTGATTGCCCGGGCGGTGCGATCCGGGTCGTCGATCCCCGACGCACTCGCCCGAGCGGCCGGAGATGAGCTGCCGACCGCAAAGCGGTGGCGACGGCTGGTCGAGCAGATCGAACTGGGTCGACCGCTCGACGAGGCCCTTGCTGCGGAGGCGGCTGAGTCGGAGTCGGCAGAACGGCTGTTGCTGGCCGGGCTGCGTGTGGGCGCCCGGGAGGGGGGAGCGATCGCGGCAGCGACCGGCACGATGGCGGCGCGGCTCCGGCAGGAAGTGGAGCTGGAGGATCGTCGGCGGGTGCTCACCACACAGGCGCGCACATCGGCCCAGGTCCTGGGCGTGCTTCCGATCGTGTTCGTGGTCGTGATGGTGGCGGTTCGGGGGCCAGACCCGTGGTTGCGGCCGCTCGGCCTGGCCTGTCTGGGTGTCGGTGTGGTGCTCGAGGTGGTTGGCGTGTTCTGGATGCAGCGGCTGTTGCGGGGCCTGCGATGAGTTTGCCGACCCGACTGCCCGAACCCATCGGAGCGCCCACCGCCGTCGGGCCGTCGACGGATCGGATGGTGGCACTGGTGTGTCTGCCGGCGGCCTTGGTGCAGCCCGGTCTCCTGGTGGTGCCGATGGCGGTTCTGCTGGTCGGGGCGCTCCGGCGTCGGTTGCAGGCTCGGTCGGCTCGTCGCGTCGTTGCCTTGCAGGCTTCCCGGGACCTGCCGGTTGTGGTGTCGCTGTTGCACATTGCGGCGGCTGCCGGTCACGGTCCGCGAGCCGCCGTGGGCCTGGCGGGCGGGTTCGGATGGGGTGCCGTCGGCGCAAGCCTCCGGTTGGCCGGGGAGCGATTGGCGCACGGCGTGCCGTTTGCCGATGCGCTCGCCGTGGTGGCGTCGCCGCGTCTGGTCGAGCTGTTGCTTCGGGCGGATGAGGACGGCGGTCGATGGGCGTCTTCGCTCGAGCTGTATGTCGCCGATCTGCATCGGGAACGCATGGCCGAGCTCGAGGAACGGACCGGTCGGTTGACGGTGACCCTGCTCGTTCCGCTCGTGCTGTGTGTTCTCCCTGCGCTGATCGTGATGGCGATCGTCCCGGTGGTGGGAGGAGCGCTTCTGGAACTGGGTTGAGGGTCAAGTGCTGCGTTCGGGGCGCCGAAACCCCAGGGGTTGGGCGGCGGAGCCCGGCGGGCGGAAGGCAGCAATGGCGGAACCGATCGATCCGAATCAATACTCGCGGCGTCTGGTCGTCTTGTTTGCCGCGCTCGTGGCCGCGTTGGGTTGGGCCGGTGCGTTCGATGCCGATCCCGTTCCCTTCGACACGACGTCGTCAACCGTGGCGCTCCCGGCGCTGGTCGGAGCCGACGACATCGAACCGACCGAGCCAGCCGAAGCGATGGCCTTCGCTTCGGACACCGACGCCGTCGTCGAAGAGGTGGAGCAACCACCTGCTGTCCCGGAACCGGAAGAACCTGCACCCGTGGTCGAGTTCGAGGCGGCGCCACCCGAACGGATCGTGCCGGCGATGGCCGACGAAGTCTTCGAGGGAGAGCCGGAGGTGGACCAGGAGGTCGAGCCCGTGGACGGTGTCGTCTCCGCCGCGGAGGAAGCGGCCGACTTCCAGAGCACCAGCGTGTTCGAGGCGCCCGTTGCCTATCCCATCTACGAGGATGGTTTCGATTCGGTGGACGATTGGACGCTGTTCGAACAGATCGTCGAGCCGCGGGTCGAGTGCTATTCGACCGGCACCGCCGACTACCAATCGGTTGGGGCCGTGGACCCGTGGCTGGAGCTCACGGCGAATCATGGCGCAGAACCGCTCAGCAACCATCCGATTCTTGGCCGACGGCTCGACGCAGAGCCGGTCTCCGGGTTGCACCGGCTGAGCGTCCGTACCCGAATCGAAGAGGGGGCCGGCAGTTCGCTCCAGGTGGGTCCCGAGATGTCGGTGCAGAACACGGTGCGGGCCGACAGCGGTGTCCCGCTCACGCAGACCTACGGTGTGCAGTACGAGGCTCGGCCCGGAACGTCGCACTGGAACATCTGGGCAGCGTTTGGGGACGAGATCGGATGGCGTCGTGTCAACACGGCCTCGCTCCAGGAAGGCGAGTGGTACGAGATCGGTCTCGTGTTCGACGCCGGAACGGGTGAGTACCACGAGTTGTCGGTCGACGGCCCCGGTGGGTTCACGCTGCAGTTCGACGGTGTCACCTCGCTGTGGCAGGACAAGTCGTTCGACCGGGAGGCGGCGTGGATCACGCTCGAGGCCGAGAACCTCTACACCTGTGACAGCCCGCGCACGGTCATCGCCACGGTGCACTACGACGACCTGCTCTACGAGCGCCTCGGCTGACGCTCCGGGAATGCCGAGGGTCGGTTGCTAGGTTGACCGGCCATGGACGAAACCCGGGCTTCGACGTTTCCGCTGGGCGCGGCCGTGACCGTGGCCGAACTGGAGGCGGAGCCGTACGCCGTGTTGGCACGGCTTCGGGAGCATGAGCCGGTGTCGTGGCTGCCGGCCCTCGACGGTTGGTTGGTGACCCGGCGCGACCTGTCGGTCGATGCCATGCGCGACGCGGAGACCTTCACCGTCGACGACCCGCGTTTCACGACGGGTGCCGTGATCGGCGAGTCGATGCTGTCGCTCGACGGGCCGGAGCACGAACGGCACCGCAAGGCCTTCGCCACCCACTTCCGACCGACCATGGTGCGCGAGCGATTCGAGGACAACCTCCACGTGGTCGCCGCTGAACTGGTCGATGGATTCGCTTCCGATGGCCGAGCCGAGCTGCGTACGGCGTTGGCCGGGCCGATGGCCGTGGACACGATCAACCGGTTCCTCGGGCTGTCCAACGTGGACCCTGCGCTCGTGCTCGACTGGTATGTCCACATCTCCGATGCCATCGTCGGGCTGACGCTCGGCAACCCGGTGCCGCCGAAGGGCGAGCAGGCGATCGCCGACATTCATGAACGAGTGGCGGCGACGCTGGCCGACGGATCGTCGGAGCTGCTCACGACCCTGCAGGCGGACGAGATCCTGCGCCCGGAGGAGCTCCCGACTGCGGTTGCGGTGGTGATGTTCGGCGCCATCGAGACGTCCGAGGGAATGACGGCCAATCTCCTGTGGCATCTGCTGACGCATCCCGAGACATTGCAGCGGGTGCTCGATGACCGGTCGCTGTTGAACGCTGCCATGGAGGAGTCGCTTCGTCTGGAACCGGCGGCCGGGGTGGTCGACCGGTATACGACCCGGGCTCTCGAGTTTGGTGGTGCGAAGATTGCCGAACGCGACAAGGTGACCGTGTCGCTGCTGGCCGCAAACCGCGACCCTGCCGTGTTCTCCGACCCGGACCGGTTCGACATCGACCGACCGAACCTGCGTCAGCACGTCACCTTCGTCCAGGGGCCTCACGGCTGTCTGGGTCTACACCTGGCCCGTCTGGAGACGATGGCGGCGGTGGGCGCGGTGCTGGATCGGTTGCCGGATCTGCGGCTCGACGCCGATGCCAGTGCGGCACCCGTCGGGCTGATCTTCCGCAAACCACCGGCCGTTGTCGCCACCTGGTAGCCGCCGACGTCTTTGCGTGGTCTTTCGGCCACTTCTGGTGGAGTGCAGGTATGACCCCCTCCATCCACCCAACCTCGTTTCGTGTGGGAGCCGCCTTCGGCGTTGTGCTCTCGCTCGTCCTTTGGGCAACCGTCGGAGGCGGCGCCGACTCCGGCCCATTGAATGATCTTCTGCGCGTGCCGGGTATGGACAAGGTCGGCCATGTCGTCGTCTACGGCTCGCTCACTGCACTCGCCGTCTACGGCGCCGGCGATCGCCGCATCCTCCGGTTCATTCCGCTGTGGCCCGGCGTGGTCCTGACGCTCAGCATGATCGACGAGTTTCGCCAACGAGCCGTGCCCGGCCGTGACTTCAGCCGGGAGGACATGGTGGCGAACCTGATCGGCGTGACCGTCGGGTGGATGATTGCGGTGGGGTCGAGCCGACCTATTCCAGCTCGCGAATCTTCTTGTTGATCATCTTGCGGATGACGTCCCGCTTGCCCGGGGTGCGGACCGAGCATTCGCCCATCAGCCCGTAGGAGCGGACCCGGACGCGCAGCGGCGACGACGCGCCCTCTTCGTCGTGCGTCTTGTTCGAGGTTTCGCCCATGAGGATGAAGCCGCCCACATCGACGTGGGCGCCGGGCGGAACGATGATCTTCGTCTCGCCCATCATGGTGAAGGCACGGATGTCCACATCGACCGCGTCGACCTGGGTGAGGTCGAGCGTCTGGCTGCCCATCAGCGTGAAGGTGCGGTTGGGTGCGCCCGGCGACCAGCGGCCCCGGCTCTGGCGCCCGCTCATCACGGCGAACATCCAGCGGGTGCTTTTGACCGGCGTGGCGTGCAGGTTGACGGTCGCGTTGGCCGGCGGCGTCGGCGCCTGCTGCGAGATGGCCGGGCCGGCCGGCGGCGGGGGTTGGGCGGCGGGCAGGTCGGCGAGGACAGGCCCGATTTCGGAGCTCACTTTGGCGGCGTAGACCTGGCCGACGCGCTCTTCGAACTCACGCAGGTCGATGCGGCCTTCGTCCTGTGCGATCTTCAGTCGGTCGACGATGGCTTCACGTTCTGCATTCGACAGGCGTACCTCCGGCCGATCTTCGCTCATGGTGCGATGGTATCGCGCGGCGACCGATCGTTTCCCCGGGGTAGAGGCGTTCAGCGCTGTGCCCGTTCGAGGATGCTGCCGTCGGGACGCCGAATCTCGAAGCCACCCGTGGACGTGCGCACGACGGTGAACCCTCGTTCTTTGAACCGGTTGTGGCAGCCGCACGCAGTGCCCGAGTTGTGGGGGTTCGTTGCGCCGCCCCCACTCGGCTGGGTCCCGTTGGGGTCTGGCCCGGGGCGGGGTGTGTACGGATCGAGATGGTCGATCTGGCAGGCACTGGAGGCAACATCGCACCCCGGCCAATAGCAGGTGGTCGAGCCGAGCTGCGCAGCGAGCCGGGAGAGCCCGGTGAACGTGCGCTTGCGGCCAAGATCGATGGGTACGGAGGCGGCGTCGAGCACCACCCGGCGCAGTGCGCCGACAAGGCTGTGAGCGGCGGCTTCGACCGGCTCGACGGGCACGCCGTCGATCGTGGCGCAGCGGTGGCCGTTGTCGAGGTGTTCGGCCGCCTCGGCGCCGCCCATCGGTTCCACGTCGGCTCCGGCGAGCCGGGTGAGCGAGCGTTCCCAGGTGGCCTGGTCGAGCACGATGTTCGTCTCGATGGCGGCGGTCGTCTCGCCGAGGCGGAGCCCGACGGCCTGGCGGAAGATGCGGTGGAGGGCATCGCACCGGCGCTGTGCAGGCGTACGCGGCATCTTCTCGATGCAGGCGTCGTCGCCCCATTCGGCGACGGTTGCCGCCCAGTCGATCTGCCATTCGGCTTCGATGAACTCCTCCAGGATTCGGTCCATCTCTGCGCCTTGCAGGGCAGCCATCTCGGCTTCGAGGCGCCACGAGAGGTCGACCGAGTCCTGCGTGAGACGGGCTTTGCGGTTCCGGTGGTTGCGCTCGTTCACGTCGAGCGTGCCGTCCTCGTCGACGAGGCGAACCCAGTTCGTGACCAGGGAGGCGAAGAGCCGGTAGTCGTCGGCCAGTCCGTGCTCGAGGAACCAGTCTTCCGCCGCCGGCATGTGGTCTCGGACCCGCGGGTTGGCGTGCGCCCGAGCCAGCGTGCGGACCTGGCAGGTGCCGAGCCGCCCCGCTGCCCATTCGACGCCGATGTTCGGCAGCGTACGAACCATGGCCACGCACTGCTGGCGGGCCGTCGCCTCGGCGATGGACAGGTTGGCGTGAAACTTCACCATTGCCTTGGCGCTGCGGTGCCCGTCGGCCTCCCAAGCGGTGGACCGGTCGAGCTCGCTCAGCAAGCGGGCCTGCAGGGCATCGAGCCGCGTGGCCAACTTCTCGACCTGCGCCACGCGGTTGGCCGCCTCCCTCGATGAGCTCGGGACGAGGGGATTGTCGCCGACCAGGCTGATGGCGTCTTCAAGAATCGTCAGGTCGTCGGCGATGTCGTGCGTGAACGGCCAGTCCCAATCGAAACCGTCCGGCAGAGCCGCGGCGACAAGCGCATCGAACTCCTCGCCCGCCTCGCCTTCTCCGCTCGCCGCAACATCCGCAATCGCCATACCCCCGAAGCTACGTCGGGGGTGTGACAAGGAAGATTGGGGCTGCGGGGCGGCCTTTCGCCAGCGCCATTCACGAGGAGACTTCGAGTATGCACGGTTTGAGCCGTGATTGAAGGGCTGGAGTTGAGTACTTGAATCAGGTTCATGCTCCTGAAAGGGTTTCGACGATTCCCTTCGATCAAGGTGAATCTCAA
>CALBVR010000270.1 GCA_937969565.1 uncultured Acidimicrobiales bacterium
GGAACGCAACGGCGACGGAGGCTGATTCAGGTGGTCCATCGAGGATGACCTGCACGCTGTAGTCGGTTCCCGGCACGAGACCATCGAAGCGAGCGTTCACCTGCTCGCCGGCTGTCGCCGTTCCGACCATGCTGGATTCGATGACGCCGTCGCGCTGGAGCACAGCGGTGTACGCCGACGTGCGATCGGCGGCGAATCGATAGCGAACGAAGGTGTCCCCGAGCTCACCGATGTCGACACGCTGCACGAACGCAACGGGGTCTCCGGGTGGCACGGACGTGCTGGTCGTGGGCGCGGCCGTCGTGGCTGTCGTGGTCGTCGTGATGGTTGGCTCGGCCGTTGTCGGCACGCTCGTCGTGGGAGGCGACACCGTTGTCGTGGCGGGTGGGACCGCCACGACGGCCGGCCGCGGCGCCGGCGCATCCGCGATCGACGAAGAAGGAGCACCGCGTGCCGTCGGGGCGGTCACGACCACGTCTCGTTCCACCAACGACGGAATCGACGGCCCTCGGTCACTCCCTTCTTCCGGGCGTTCGGGGACCGCAGGAATGCTCGGTCCCGCAACCTGCGTCACTGGGTCTGGCGGCGGAGGCTCTTCGAGCTCGACCCGTTGGTTCGGAAGGACGGCGCGAGCAACTTCGCCAAACACCGCGGCACGAACTGCCGTGATGATGACGAGGGCTGGAACGACGATGGCAACCACTACCGCCAGATATGCGCCACTTCGCTCGGGCCGATCTGCAACGATCGGCGCGCTCGGTCGCTCATCCCAACGAGTGGGCGCACGGGGAGCGGAAACGTCGACAACTCGTTCCTGACGTTCGTCCATCGCCTTCCCCAAGCCGATCGGCCACCCGGTCGATCAGTGATGGTTCGATACGAGGAGTGGCCACGGATGTGGTGCGAGCTACATGTCGACGAGCAGCTCGTTCACCGAAACGGTTGGCGGACCGGCGAAGCGTTCGGCGAAGGCGGCCATCACCTGCCCGAACGCAGGGCTGGACCGAAGCGCGTCGTACGACGCTGCATTCGACCATCGGGCGATCACCGTCACTTCATTGGTCTCCCGGTTCGCCGTGAACCAGGCGCCCTTCCAGTCCTCGTGTTCGGCCACCAACTCCCGGTTGGTCGAATCGAACAACTCCGCCAGATGATCGATCGAGTCCGGCTGAACCGTGACCCGCGTGATGACTGCATACATGCGCCAACCCTATTTCAGCGTCGATGGTGGCGGAGGAGGACTTCGGTCTCGGGAAAGGTCCTCGAGTCTCCGTAGCCGTTTTCAATGAGCCACCGAATCGAGGTCAGGCACCTCCAGGACTGCCAGGCCCAGATCCGCTCTCTGTCCACATCCCGTCCGTAACCGGCCAGCACATCCTCGAGGCATTCCGGATCGGCGAGCGTGAGGAGGGCCAGGTCGAAGAGCGCATCGCCCTGCGATGCTTCGGACCAGTCGATGATGCCGGTGACCTCGTCACCGTCTGCGAAGACATGCTCACGGTGCAGATCACCGTGGACGAACACCGGGTTCCAATCGCAGAGCGCAGCCTGAGCAAGGCGAACGTTCGTCTCCACCACGTCGTCACGAAGCACGGCGCTCTCGACAAGCCACGAAGACTCGCTCATCAACCGTTCGCGCCGTTGCTCGAGCGACGGCCCGGGCCAAGGAGGCAGCGGTGCATCATGCAGCCTTCGCAAGTGCTCGCCGGCCGAAGCCCAGGCACCCGACGACACCGGACCGTCACCGAAGGAGCGGCCCCGTAGTGCCCGCAGCGCGAGAGCCGGCGGCTCGTGCCACAAGATCTCCGGCGTCGGCACCGGGGCGCGGCGCGTCGCGTCGACTTCAACTTCGGATCGAGCGGAATCGGCGTCGACCTTGATGAAGGTGTCGCCTACGCGCAACGTGACCCGGTCGCTGTTCGCGAGGACGACGTCAACCTTCTCCGGATCTGCCATGGGAATCAGAGCCGACCCTACCGATGGTTGCCGCCTCCATGTCGGGAGACGGTTCCGCGGAACCGCTCAGTTGGTGACAATTTCGATCGAGTAGTCGCCCTCGCCGACGTCGCCGTAGGAACGAACCTCCAGCTCGTAGACACCGGCATCCAGATCAACGATCACCTGACTGTCGAGCACGCTCGGCAGATCGGCCTCGTTCGGAGCATCATCGTTCTCTGCCACGACGCTGCCTCCGGATGTGACGACCAATTGCGTGTCGAGAGCTCCACCGCCGGTCACGGTGATGATTGCCGATACGGGTGCATCGACCGTCAACTGAACGACGTCAAACGCACCAGCCTCGAGCGATTGCGACGTGGAGACCGTGCTTGCTGCACCGACCGTGAGCTCGGCAACGAGCGAACCGGACACGTCCGATTCGACGACCTCCAACACACCGATGGACGGAACGGCGCCAGCATCGACGAGTTCGACAGCGAGCTGGAAATCGCCGCCAAGGTCCGAGAGATCGCCGGCAACGATCGTGTACGACCCGTTCGTGGCAGCCGTGTAGACGAGCGCGCTGTTGAGGCCGTCCGCATCGTCGTTGGCCGCCACCTCGACGCCCGCGGCGTTGAGCACGACGAGCACCGGATCGCTGAGCGCGGTGGCCGGCCGGCCCTGCGACGTCAGCGTGACGCCGATCGACTGGCCGGACTCCATGACGAGCGAGTAGCCGGCCGTGGAGTTGGCGGCGAGGGTTCCATCGACCACCAGGGGTCCGGCGCCGCTGACGAGCTCGGCCAGATCCTGGACGGCGGGCGTGTCGCCTGCGTCGGCGGTCGTGGACTCGTCGTCGACCAGATCGTCTTCCGCAACCTGTGCGACCTCATCGACGAGGTCGGCGCCGTAGCCGCGCAGATCTTCGGTGAGGGGCTCATCGTTCGGCCCCGTGGTGACCAGGCAGAGGATCTCGCGGTCATCGATCTTGTTCCAGCTCTCCATCGTGGGCGTCACCCGGGTGGAGAAGTACTCCGAGCGGGCGTACTCAATTTCGAAGAACGCGTCCCAACGCTCCGAACATCCCTCATCCGCCGACGCCCGGACCGACTCCAAGCCGGGAAACACGCCGTCGGGAAGATCGAAGGCCGCGTAAACCTGAGCGTCATGAGGTTCGGTGCAGGCGACACCCTCGAACTCCGAGATCTCCACGCCGTCCGGGACATTCACACAGTCGCCGGTCGTTGCGCTGAACACGCCGAGATCGCCGCCTTCCACGATCACGCCGGCGTCGTCTCGTGTGGTCTGGTCGCTGCCGCAGCCAGCGGCAATCGCTGCCACCGCAAGTGTCGCCAACAGCGCCCTGGTCGTTGTCGTGCGCGTCATGTCAAGTCTCCGCATTGCTCATCCGCCTTGGGTAAATCCCCTATCGGCCTCTCGAACGGCCGGAATGAGCAATCGGCGGACCTGGCGCCGATTCCTGAACCGCCACACCCAGGAACTCGGTCGGCCCTCCGCCGTCCGAACCGAGTTCACGCCTCTCCGCCAAGTGAGGTGGGTGTGGTGGTGCAGTCACCATCCATCGACCTTCGAACCGGTCCATCCATGACGTCGCGGTGACGATCACATGACAGATGTGATGGCGCGGGTGAAGGTGAGACGCGACCCCCGTTCACCCGGGGAGCGTCACGTCCGGGAGTTGATCGAAGGCATGGCGGAGCGCGGCGCCCCAACCGTCGGAAACGGCGCGGAATCCGGGATCGGAAGCGGCGATGCGTACCGGCTCCGGCGGATCGAGCTCGTCCTGTTCGAACGTCTGCAGATCGATCGGCGGGCCGACCGAAAGGTTCGCCTTGATCGTCGAATCAAACGACACGTACAGCAGCTTCACCGCATCTTCGAACGACATCGACGGATCGAACGCCCGCACCAGGATCGGCCGCCCGTACTTGGTTTCGCCGATCTGCAGGAACGGTGCTTCATCCTTCGCCTCGATGAAGTTGCCCTCCGGATACACGAGGAAAAGCCGAGGCTCCATCCCAGCGATCTGACCGCCGAGAATCATCGTGCCGCCAAACGTCGCATCGGCCTGCTGACCGTTGCCCGGTGCGTGCTCGGCGATCACCTCGCGCAACGTCTGACCCACGAGCCTCGCCACCTGAAACATGGTCGGCGCCCGCAGAATCGACGGATCCCGATCCTCCGGCGCCACCGATCGCTCGTCGAGAATGCTGACGACAGCCTGCGTCGTCGCGAGGTTCCCGGCCGACAACAGCGTGATGAAACGCTCCCCCGGCACCGACCAGCTGTGCATCTTGCGGGTGGCCGACACATTGTCGACGCCGGCGTTCGTGCGCGTGTCCGACATGAAGACGAGTCCACGATCGAGGCGGAGCGCAACGCAGTAGGTCATTGGCGCAAACTACTGCTGAATCTGCTGTTGGACCGTCTCGAGCAGCAGCGGCTCGGTATCGATGATCGGCCCGTCCACCTCGTCAGCGCCGGCACTGATGCGGAGACCCACAGACAGCTCCTCGTCGCCGCCACCGGCTCGGATTCCGGCGATTGGCGCAGCATCGCGATAGTCGAGTCCGGTCGCCAGCCGAACGTACCGCTCGTCGGGGCTGATCCCGTTCGACACATCGAACCCGATCCACCCGACGTCGGGCACGTGCGCCTCCGCCCACGCATGGCTCGCCGCCTGCTCCTCCGTGTCGTCGCGCAGCAGATAGCCGCTGATGTACCGGGCAGGAATCCCAAGCCGACGACATGTGGTGATGAAGATGTGCGCATGGTCCTGGCAGACACCGGTGCGAGCGTGGAGCGCCTCCTCGGCGGTCGACGAACTGTCCGTGTGCCCTTCCTCCCACCGGACGGCGTCGCTCGTCGCCGCAGAGATGCGATGCAGTTCGGCGACCGGATCCTCGTCGATACCAAGCGCGCCGAGACCCTCGATCAGGGCGTCGATCCCCGGCCCGGCCTCCGTCAACTTCGTCGTTCGCAGGTACGCCCACAGCGGCATCGGGCCCTGATGCAGACCGGAGATTCCGGCCGCGTCCGACGTCTCCACCTCGCCGTCGATCGTGATCGTGAAGTCGGTCCGGCCGGCATCCACGGCAGCAAGCTCGACCCGATTCGCATGATTGTCCTGAAAGCTCAGCTGGACCGCCGCACCATCCAGCGTCACCTCCCAGCGCAGGACGGACTGCATCCGGCTGGTCGATGCCGTCACCCGAAGCTGCTGGAGTGCCCAGGGCACGGGCTCGCTGTACGTGTAGGTCGTCGTGTGGTTGACGCGCAGCCGCATGGTCACCTCGTGAATCGGTAGTCGG
>CALBVR010000271.1 GCA_937969565.1 uncultured Acidimicrobiales bacterium
CAATGCGTTCCGGGTCATGGCCGGCGATTTCGTCGAAACCGAGGAAGGCACCGGCGTGGTGCACACCGCGCCCGGCTTCGGTGAGGACGATCAGCGCATCGCCGAAGAGAACGGCATGGGCATGGTGGTACCGGTCAACGACCAGGGCCGGTTCACCGCCGAGGTCAGCGACTTCGAGGGCCAGAACGTCCTCGAGGCGAACACCGAGATCATCCGCCATCTGCGGGAGATGGGTCGCCTCGTCCGCCACGACAGCTACGAGCACAACTACCCGCACTGCTGGCGTACGGATACGCCGATCATCTACCGTGCCCTGCCCAGCTGGTACGTGAAGGTCACCGACTTCCGCGATCGGCTCGTCGAGCTCAACCAGGAGATCAACTGGGTACCGCACAACGTGCGGGACGGCCGGTTCGGCAAGTGGCTCGAAGGCGCCCGCGATTGGTCGATCAGCCGCAACCGCTTCTGGGGATCCCCGATCCCGGTGTGGCGCAGCGACGACCCGAACCACCCGCGCATCGACGTGTACGGAAGCCTCGATGAACTCGAGGCCGACTTCGGCGTGCGTCCCACCAACCTGCATCGCCCCTACATCGACGAGTTGGTGCGTCCGAACCCGGACGACCCGAGCGGCAAGTCGATGATGCGTCGGGTGCCCGAGGTGTTCGACTGCTGGTTCGAGTCCGGCTCGATGCCGTTCGCTCAGGTCCACTACCCGTTCGAGAACAAGGAGTGGTTCGAGGAGCACTACCCGGCGGACTTCATCGTCGAGTACATCAATCAGACGCGCGGCTGGTTCTACACGCTGCATGTCCTCGCCGGAGCCCTCTTTGATCGCCCGTCGTTCCAGAACGTGATCTGCCACGGCATCCTCCTGGCCGACGATGGCAACAAGCTGTCCAAGAAGCTCCGCAACTACACGGAGCCGAGCGAGATCTTCGACAAGCAGGGCTCCGACGCGCTCCGCTGGTACTTCATGAGTTCGAACATCGTCCGCGGCGGCGACGCACGAATCTCCGACCACGGCATCGCCGAGGTGACCCGGCAGGTCCTGTTGCCGATCTGGAACGCGTATTCGTTCTTCACGCTGTACGCGAACATCGACGGTCATCGGGCGCAGTTCCGCACGGACTCGACCGACGAGCTCGACCGCTACATCCTCGCCAAGATGCGTTCGGTCATCGAAGCCACGACCGAACGCATGGACGACTACGACCTCGCGGGCGCAACCGTGGAGATCGCATCGTTCATCGACGCGTTGAACAACTGGTACATCCGCCGGTCCCGGAACCGCTTCTGGGGCCCGGACATGACGGAGGACAAGGTCGCCGCGTACGACACGCTCTACACCGTCCTCGTGTCGTTCCTGCGGCTCGCCGCACCGTTCCTCCCGATGATCACGGAAGAGATCCACACGGCACTCACGGGCGAAGCCTCCGTTCATCTGACCGACTGGCCGGACCCCAACGACTTCCCGTCGGACCCGGAGCTCGTGGACAGCATGGACCGTGTCCGCACGGTGGTTTCAGCAGCGCTTCGGCTGCGGGAAGACAACGGCCTCCGGGTTCGACTTCCGCTGCAGTCCCTCACCCTTGCGGGCGCTGATGCCGATGCGATCTCGTCCCTTCAGCACCTTGTTGCCGACGAAGTCAACGTGAAGAGCGTTGCCTTCTCCGACGACCTGTCCACGTTCGCGGAGTTCTCGCTTCAGCCGAACGGCAAGGTTCTCGGGCCGCGCCTCGGTGGCGACGTGCAGAAGGTGTTCGGTGCAGCGAAGCAGGGCGCCTGGACACAGAACGACGATGGAAGCATCGAGATCGCCGGCCACACCCTGACCGCCGAGGAGTTCGACCTGAACGTCAAGCCGGCCGAAGGCGTCACCGCCGCCGCACTCCCGAGCAACGACGCCGTCGTCGTGCTCGACACCGAGCTCACCCCCGAGCTCGAGGCGGAGGGGGTTGCCCGAGACATCGTCCGAGCGGTGCAGGAAGCCCGCAAGGTCGAGGACCTCGTCGTCACCGACCGGATCGCGCTCACGCTCGACCTCACGCCGGAAGCGGCGGCCGCCGTGCAGTCGATGGAGTCGTGGGTCGGCGAGCAGACCCTCGCCACCACGATCACGTACGGCGCGGTCGATGGCGGGCACGACGCCGCCGGTGCCGGATCGCTCAGCTTCGCCGTGGCGAGCTGAGCGACGTGTCGCCGCGCGACTCCTTTCTCACCGTGATGGGCCGCAAGCCCGTCATCGAGGCGCTGCACGACGACACGCTCCAGTTCGACAAGATCCTCGTTTCGTCGAACGCGCACGGGGCAGAGATCGACACGATCAACGGAATGGCGGCCAGCCGCCGCATCACGGTCGATCGCGTGTCCGAACAGAAGGTCACGGCAGTGGCTCGCTCAAGCCGCCATCACCAGGGCGTTGTCGCCGACGTCGTGGCCCCGGCCATGCAGCATCTCGGCGACTTCTGTGAGCAACGTCGTCGAGGCAAGGACTGGGCGTGCACCGTGCTCGTGCTCGACCACGTGCACAATCCGTCCAACGTCGGCATGATCCTTCGATCCGCAACCGCCGCAGGTGTGGACGGTGTGGTCGTTCCGCACCGCGGGACGGCCGACATCGGCCCGGTGGCCATCAAGGCCTCGGCCGGCGTGGCGTTCCGAGCCCCGATCCTTCGGGTGGAGTCCACGGACGAAGCCGTCCAGATCCTGACCGACCACCGATTCGAACTGGTCGGCGTCGACATGGGCGGCGACGATCTGTTCACCGCCGACCTGCCGGATCGGGCCGCGTTCATCATCGGCAACGAGAGCGACGGGCTCAGCCCGGCGGCTGCCGGCGCAACGACACGAACCGTGTCGATCCCGCTTGCGAACGGTGTCGAGTCGCTCAACGCTGCCGTGGCGGCATCACTGCTGGCTTACGAACGGCGAAGACGTTTGTGAGCGATCGGAGCGAACCAGGGGAAAGCGGTCTCGTCTGGGGCCGGCGGGTCTTCACGGGCTGGAAGGTCGTGGCGGCCAGCGCGTCGCTCTGGGCGCTCCAATCCATGTTGTGGATGCAGGGCTTCGGCAATCTTGCGGTGGAGTTGCGGAGCGAATTCGGCTGGTCGAAGACGCTGTTCTCCGTCGCGTTCGTCGCCACCCGTGCCGGAAGCGCCTTGATCAGCCCGGCCCAGGGTTCGGCGCTGCGCCGCTGGGGAACCAAGCGGGTGATGCGATTCGGATCCGTGTTCGTGCTCGGCGGCTACATCGGTCTCGCATTCGTCGAGACGAAACTGCAGTTCTTCATCGCCATGTTCATCGCCGCGTTCGGCATGGCCCTCGCCGGCTTCCTCACGATCACCTCTGCCCTTGTGCCGTGGTTCGAGCGCAAGCGGGCGCGGGCCCTTTCGATCCAGACGATGGGCTTCGCGCTCGGCGGCTTTGCCGGCCCGGTTCTCGTGCTCGGCTTCGATCAGTTCGGTTGGCGGGCCTCCCTGGTGGGCGCCGGGGCCATCCTGACGGTGGCGATCTTCTTCGCCTCGATCATCATCAGCCGGACCCGGGCCGAAACCGGGGAGCCCGTCGACGGCATTCCCGCCGACCGACTCACCGACGAACCTCGGGCGGAGGGCGTGAGCGACGACCACTTCACGGCGCGTCGAGCGATGCGGACACGATCGTTCTGGATGATCTCGCTCGGCCACGGATCCGCGCTGATCGTCGTGAGCGCCACGATCGCCCACATCGCCCTCTACCTCACGGAGGACCGGGGCTACACCGCCCAACGGGCGGCGCTGATCGCAGGGCTCATTCCCATCTTCCAGCTGCTGGGCACGGCGTTGGGTGGCTACCTCGGCGATCGGGTCAACAAGCGGCTGATCGTCGCCGTCGCGATGTGTGCGCACGCGGTGGGTCTGCTCGTCATGACCTGGATCGGTGGCGTCGCTTCAATCGGCGTCTTCGTGGTCCTGCACGGTCTTGCGTGGGGTGCACGCGGACCCCTGATGCAGGCGATTCGAGCCGACTACTTCGGGTCCACGCATTTCGCCCAGATCATGGGCTGGTCGGCCATCATCGTCACGCTCGGAACCGTCGCTGGGCCACTGCTCGCCGGCATGTTGGCCGACGCCACCGGCGACTACCAGCTCGGCTTCACGATCATCGCGTTTCTGGCGTTGTTCGGAAATGTGTTCTGGTTCCTGGCCACGCCACCGCGACCATTGAGCGAGGCCGGCAAGCGGGAGCCTCATGGCAGCGCAGCCACGGGCTGATCGCACGATGCGGTCCCGGGCGCTCGAAGCGGTGGCTGGCGCGCTCGTGGCAACGATTGTGCTCGGCTGGTTCGGCAACCTCCATCCCATCCTGGAGATGCTCACCAACGTTCCCGTGCATCTGCTTCTGGTCGCCGTGGTCGTCCTGATCTCGGGGTTGGTTCGCCGGGAGCCCATTCCCGCACTCGCCGGCGGGTTGGCGGCGATTTGGCTCATCGTTCTTCTGGTGCCGTACTGGCGAGCGTCGCCGGAGCCACCACCCACTGACCCGAACGCCGTCCATCGGGCGCTGCAGTACAACGTCTACTTCGGGAACGACGACGTGGACCGAATGGTCGCCGAGATCGAAGCCGCCGACTCGGCCGTCGTCGCACTGCACGAGATCACCTCGCTCCAGTGGGAGCAGTTGCAACCCCGTCTCCGGCAGTACGCCCACTCCATTGCCGAACCATGGGATGGAGGCAGTTTGCAGTTGGGCGGCGGCATGGCACTGCTCAGCCGCACACCGTTGACTCGACTTTCGGTTGATCCGGAGGCAAGCGTCGAGGGCCGTCCCGTTCTCGCCGCCGTGACCTCGATCGGCGAGCGGGAGGTCGTGCTCGTCGGACTTCACCCACATGCGTCGCGCTTCGAGACGGAGAAGGCCGACCTTCGCGAACGTCAGCTCGACGCCATTGTCGAACTCCTCGAAGAGGACAGCCGGCCGGCGCTCATCCTGACGGACATGAACATGGCCCCGACGTCCACCAGCTACCGGCGTGTACTCGATGACCTCGGTTGGAGCGACCCGCACCGCAGCACGGGTTGGGATGCGAGCTGGCCGACCTGGGGTGGGCCGCTCGGACTCCCCATCGACCACGTGCTCGTGTCTGATGCGGTCGCCTTGCACGACATCGCCACGAGGGATGGCGGCGGCTCGGATCACCGGTCCGTGATCGCCCAGTTCTCATTTCGCTGACGACTGTGGTTGCAGTCAGGTACCGCGTCGGCCGAGCATCCACTCGCGGGCTGAATCGTCGTTCAGCTCCATTGCGAAGTACTTCTCGAACCGATCGTCGAGTTCGTCAACGGCATCGTCGTTGAGCCAGATCGTGTCGCCGTCGACGGAGACTGCGGGCTTCGGTTCGACGGCCACGCGCTCGGCGGCCTGGTGCATCGCCTCGTTCGCGGCGATCCATCGGTGTCGGGCATCGCTGTACACGTGTTCCGCCTCGAGCCGGAGCCGCCGGGCTTCCTGCACCTCGGAGGCAGCCGCTGAACGCAGCACCTCGGCATCGTTCGCGGCGACGGTGCGAATGGCGTCCGCCTCGCGCTGAGCCCGCCGCTCGAGTTCCTCGGCCGCCTCGCGGGCCCGACGAACAATCCGGACGGCCTCGTCCTTGGCCTGATGCCGCGCTGTTGCCGCAGCGCTGCGAAGGCTTGCCGCAGCCAGCTGGGCCAGCAGCAGCGTCTGCGATGCCTGATCGTGCTCCCGACGTGCGGCGATCAAACGATCCTCAGTCGCCGTACGAATCCGGATGAGTGATGCCGCGCGGTCGAGACGGCTCTGTGCCGTCTCACCATCCGCGGCCTGCTCGCGCAGCTTGCGCTCGGCCTCGTCGCGTGCAGCACGAATGTGCGCGAGCTCGCGCCGCATTCGTTCCAGCCGTCGCGAGTCCTCAAGCTCTGCCATGACAGGCCCATCGGCTGTCTCCGCCCACTCCTGAGCCCAGTCCACCATGGCCCCAGCGTAGAGCCCGCGGCACCATGCGTGGCCATTGGCCGAGTGATGCTCATCACATCGGTCACCGCCTGTTCGATCGGCCCGACAGTTCTCACGGTCTGCGCTGACGCGTCATCTTCTCCGCGCTGTTGGCGCGACTAAAGCGATCGGCTCTCAGGCCGACCTTTCAGGTATCAACGCGGTCGAGCATCGCGAGCGGAACGAGGCGGGAACATGGCGGAGGCGGAAGCCGTCGAACGGAAATCGGGCGTTGTCCAACAGCCGGAGGATCTCCAGGCGGTGATCGACGCGCAGGAGAAGGAACTCCAGAAGCTCCATCGTCGGCTCGCCCGAGCGCGTCAGACGAACCAGATTCTCGAGGACACGGTCGAGGATCAGATTCGCTCGGTGTACATCGCCAAGCAGGAAGTGGACCGCGCGAACTCGCACATGGAGAGCGTGTTGCGGTGCGTGAGTGCTGCGATCATCATCACCGACACCGACGGCGCGATCACCTCGGTGCGGGGCAGCACCGGCCGACTGTCGAAGCGATCACCGGATACGCTCATCGGCTGCCACGTCGACGATCTCCTGGTCGGGGCATCGGAAGCGAGCGACGAACTCTTCGGCGTCGGCGAGAGCCAACTCGTCATGGCGGACGGTACGAAGATTCCGGTCCTGCTCACCACATCGCAGCTGCTGAACGAATCGAACCAGACCGTGGGAACCGTGCATGTGGCCAGCGATCTCCGCCGGCAGAAGAAGCTGGAGATGCGTCTCGCCGAGGTTCGGAAGCTCGAGTCGATCGGGCAGTTGGCAGCCGGCGTGGCCCACGAGATGAACACGCCGATTCAATATGTTGGCGACAGCGCCCACTTCCTCGACGAGGTGGTCGAGGAGCTGCTGTCGCTGCAGGTCGTGTACGCCGAACTCGTCGCCACCGTCAGGGACGAACCCTCGATCGCCGAACTGATCGGGCGCATCGATGCAGCGGAAGCTGAGGCGGACGTCGACTTCCTTCGGGAGGAGGCGCCCGGCTCTGTCGCTCGAATTCACGAAGGCGTGAACCGTGTGACGGAGATCGTCCGCGCCATGAAACAGTTCTCCAATCAGAGCGAAGACTTCCTGTCCACAGACATCAACGCGCTCATCGAGTCGACGCTCACCGTCGCCAACAACGAGTTCAAGTACGTGGCGGATGTGGAGCGACAACTCGCTCCCCTCCCTTCGGTGCTGTGCAGCGCCGGCGGAATCGGCCAGGTGATCCTGAACCTGGTCGTCAACGCCGCTCACGCAATCGCCGATCGAAACGACCGGACCTCGACCCGCGGCCAGATCACGATCGCGACCCGCGTCGACGAGGCGGACCGGACGGTCTGCATCGACATCCGGGATACGGGCGGCGGAATCCCGGAGGACATCGCAAATCGCGTCTTCGACCCGTTCTTCACCACCAAGGAAGTCGGCAAGGGCACCGGCCAGGGCCTCGCCATCTCGCACAACATCGTGGTCGAGCGCCACCGTGGCAGCCTCACATTCACAAGCGAACCGGGCGTTGGCACCACCTTCCACATCGCCCTGCCGATCGGAGGTCCGTCGTGACGACGACCGCAACACCGACACACGTCCTGTTCGTCGACGACCAGCCCGACGTTCTGGCCGGACTGCGCACCTCGCTGCACCGAGAACGCCGCCACTTCGTGAGCCACTTCGCCCTCGACGCCGACGAGGCCCGAGCGGTGCTCGCCGAGCAACCGATTGCGGTGCTCGTCACGGATCTTCAGATGCCGACCATCAGCGGCATCGAGGTCCTTGACCAGACCGCTCGCGACCATCCGGATGTCGTCCGCTATGTGCTGACCGGCGACGGCAAGGACATGATCATCGAAGCGCTGCCGAAGGCACATCGCTGCCTCACCAAGCCGTGCACGCGAGAGCAGCTTCTCGGTGCACTGCACGAGGCGGTTCGGTTTCGCATGCTGGTCTCCGACACCGCGGTTCAGCAGGCGGTGACCCGACTCGGCTCCCTTCCGTCGACTCCCGCCATGTACGGCCGCATCATGGAGCTGTGCGCGGACGACAACGCATCGTCCGAGGACATCGCCGAGCTGATCTCCGACGACACGGCGCTCACCGCAAAAATCCTCCAGTGGGGGAACTCCGCATTCGGCGGCGGGAGCCGCGTGCGAAGCGTGGCCGACGCCATCACACGCGTTGGCCTGCGGTCCCTCTGTCAGCTTGTGGTGGCGCTCGAGATCGAAGGCGCGTTCGAGGCAACGCCGACGCCACCCGGAATCGGTGAGACGTCCACCCTCGATTTCGCCCGCTCGATCGGCGTGGCCGCAGCCGCCGTGGCGCCGCCGATGGATCGCACCGCGGCTCGGGTGGCCGGTGTGCTCTCGATCTCCGGGCTGCTGCTCGAATCCACGTCATTTCCGGAACGTCTCGCCGAAGACCATGCGCAGGCGATCGAGCAAGGACGTCGCCTCGTCGACGTTCAGCGGGAGCTTCACGGGGTCTCGCACGCGGAGATCTGTGGACACCTGCTGGCGATGTGGGGATTGCCTGCAGATGTGGTCACCGCCGCCGCCGGGGCCTGGTACTCGCCGCAACTCGAAACCGGGACTGGTGCGGATCTCGCTGCGGCCGTGCAACTCGGGCGGATCGCCACGACGGAACGCCTGCAGGCGATGACGCATCGGGACATCGAAATCGACGAACGCGTCAGTCGCCTGATCGCCGATCTCGGCCGAGAGGAGAAGGCAGCGTGAACAAGCCACGAGTCCTCTGTGTCGACGATGAACCCGAGCTGCTGCGAAGCCTGCGGTTGAACCTGCGAAAGCAGTTCGATGTGACGATCGCAGAGTCCGGACGCGACGGAATCGCGGCCGTCGAAGCGGCAATCGCCGAAGGACACGATCCTGCCTTCGACGTGATCGTGTCCGACATGCGCATGCCGGAGATGTCCGGAGCACAGTTCCTTTCCGAGATGTATGCCCGTCACCCGGAGATTCCGCGCCTGCTGTTGAGTGGCCAGTCAGACCTCGAGTCGACCATCGCAGCCATCAACGACGCGAAAATTCTTCGCTTCCTCACGAAGCCGTGCAGCCCGCAGCTTCTCATCGAGACCCTCGACGACTGCCTGGAGACAAGCCGGCTTCGAGCAGCCGAGAAAAACCTGTTGGAGTTGACGTTGAAAGGCACCGTGACGGTGCTGAGCGAGATCCTTGGTCTCGTCAGCGCCGCCGCCTACACCCGAACGCTTCGGATCGACGAACGGGTCCGCGGCACCTGCGTGGAGCTCGACCGGCCGATGAGTTGGGAGCTCGGGATCGCAACACTGCTGTCGCAGATCGGCTGCGTCGTCGTCCTCGATCAGGAAAAGGACGCCATCAGCGGTCGAAGCCACGTGGAGATCGCCGCCGAACTCCTGCAGAACGTGCCTCGACTCGACCGGGTCGCCGATCTCGTTCGGCACCAACTCGACGATGCCCCGCTCCAGCCGGTCGACGGAACCGGCGAGATCGACCACGCTGCGTTCGAGCTGGAGCTGCTCCGGTGCGCCGCACACTTCGAAGCACAGCTCGACACCGGTCTGAGCCGCAAGGACGCGAGCGCGGCGCTCCGCGACATGCCGGCACCACCCCCGCGTTGGATCCTCGACGCCGTCGCCAGCGTCGTCCCGGCCACAGAGGCACTGGTGGAGGTGGAGGTCTCCGTCGATCAGCTCGCGCCGGGCATGCAACTGACGAGCGATCTGTACCTTCCCCAGGGACCAAAGCTCGCCACGGAAGGCACGCCGCTGACAACGACGTTGATCAAACGGCTGGCCGCCTTCTCGGATTCGGCGGGACCGCTCGGCGACATCACGGTGCTTGCGCCCGCAGCCGTCGCCCGCCTCGCCGCTTGACCGGTCACGCACAGCGAAAAATCGGTTGCGTTCCCCGTCAGCTTCGCCGTAGTTTCGCTCTCGACGGAGGCGGGTGCCACCGTCGGAATTGAAGGGTGGGATAGATGCGACGCGTGGCAATGCTTGCGGTGATTGGGCTGTTTTCGGGAGTGGTGGCCTTGGCTGCAGCTCCTGCGGGAGCGCAAGACACACCAACCTGCGGTGGCCGCATGGCCACGATCATCGGGGACGATGGCAACAACCGGATCATCGGGACACCGGGACCCGATGTGATCTGGGGCGGAGCCGGCCGCGACCGGATCTTCGGCGGTGGTGGAGCCGATGTGATCTGTGGCGGACCCGGTTCCGACCTGATCAAGGGCCAGAAGGGCAAGGACATCATTTTCGGCGATGACGGGAAGGACCGACTCATCGGCGGTCAGGGTGCGGACATCATCGACGGCGGCCGCGGCGACGACAAGGTGCGCGGTGGCTTCGGCGACGACGAGCTCGCATCAGGCGCCGGCGACGACACGGTCTCTGGGTCGTCGGGAGTCGACGTCTGCGACTTCGATCGCAACGACATCTACGACACCTGCGAGGCGGGCGATGTGGCCGGCCAGCACGGTTTCGGAAGTCCGACCTTCGCCGTCAACGTGCCCGAGAGTTTTGCCTTCACCACCTTCGACCTGAATGACGTCCAAGGGTTCGGTGGTCCTCCGGCCGCGCTTCAGGCGCAACAGCCGGTGTCGGGCTACGTCCTCGACATCGCCATCGGCACGCTGGACGACGTCGTCCGCGAGCTCACGGTCACGGTCCTGGACCGGTTCGGCAACGAGATCTTCTCCGACACGATCGTCGGGTCGTCGTATGTCGAGATGTTCGTGGTGATCGGCGAACCGACAACGGTCGTCCTGTCCGGGCTCGGCCCGGACGACTTCTACGATGTGAGTTTCCGAACCCATCAGAACCTTCCGCGAATCGGGCTCGACGAGTCGCTCGGAGGTTTCGGCAATCTCGTGTTCAAGTGGAAATCTCCGATTCCCGCGGACACCGTGCTCGGCTTCGCCGCGCAGTCACTGTTCACCGACTTTCCGGCCGACCCATTCGTCGTGGGTTACGCCCAGGGCCAGGCTCCCACGCTCCTCGTCGATCTTGTGAATGTCGACACGACGTTGCAAGAGGTGTTCGCACCGGCCACGGCTGGCGAGGTCGTCTACTACATCTATGGCCTCGGGGCGTCGTGGGGGGTTGCGCTCGCTGAGGCGGGCTGAGTCCGCGCCGGCAGATGGAGTGCGGCGGCGGTGCGCTCAGCGCGGCCGCCGCAACTCGATCTCGTGCCGCTCGTCGGTGACCGGGTGCTGGAACCACACGGTCCGGCCCTTCAGCTCACGTCGCGCCGCGTGGGCGATCTTGAAGCCCTGACCGACGAACTCGTCCATGATCTCTGGATCGGAGATCGCACCGCCCACGTCGTCCCAGAAGATCGTCCAGTCTTCCATTGCGGTGAGAACCCGCTGCGAGAGCGGCAGAGAATCCGGGACGATGTTGTCGCCGTGCGGCGTCCACAGGGGAAACGCCCCGACTTCAGCGCGAAGGATGAGTTCTCGAGCGGATGACTCGTCGGTCATCTGCATGACCGTAGCGGCTCGCTGCCGGTTCGAACTCCCCGTGATCCATCGGTACCGTGGCCACATGGCCGACCCGATCGACACCGCATCCACCGAGCTCGGGCTGCGGCTCGGCATCCGTCGGCCCGTGCTGCTGGCGCCCATGGCCAAGATCGCGGGTGGCCGCCTCGCCGCTGCGGTGAGTGACGCTGGAGGGCTCGGTTTCGTCGGTGGCGGCTACGGCGATCGAGGCTGGATTGCGGAAGAGATGCAACACTGCGTCGACCAGGCGGTCGGAATCGGCCTGATCACCTGGAACATGAACGACGGGGCGGTGACCGCGGCGCTCGAACACGAACCCGTCGCCGTCTGGTTGTCGTTCGGCGATCCCACGCCACACATCGCCGAGATTCACGATGCGGGCGCGGCCGC